>JAKDZT010000186.1 GCA_030462125.1 Tetragenococcus sp. | reverse complement strand
TATGATTTATTGCGTACTAGTGATGCTGAAAAAAACGTTCGCACCTTATTATACTTATGGAATAATTACTATTTTGAACAAGGGAAACAAGATTATATTGAACTATCAACCTATGTGACACCTCCTGTACAAGAGGCGATGAAGGAAGTAGATAGTTATTATCAGGACCTAGCTGCAAAGAAACGTAGCCGAAATGAAATGTTAAATGATAAGAAAACAGAAGATGGACACACATAAAAGAAGAAGTGATGTAACGATTAAGATAAATGAAAAAGGAGTAAGCTCTTGATAGTCAAGGCAAGGGGGAAAATATGATACAAGCAGCTATTGTTGTTAAGTGGCGTTTTACTATGGCAGGACAGCAGAAATTTCAGAAATATATTGATTATGTCGATCGGAAAGAAGCGATTCGTAACCAGCATTTTCATCAATTCAATGTTGTAAAAACGGATGGCTATAACGAATACATGGAAGATCCAAAAAAGTCTTCAGGTTTGTTTACGAAATATAAAAATCAAATTAGTGATGAGGATCGGAAAAGGATCAAAAAAATCTTCCAGCAGGCGCAAAAAAATGATTCATTGATGTGGCAAGATGTGGTAAGTTTTGATACGCAATGGTTAATACAGCAACAATTGTTTGATAATAAAAACGAGAAGTTAAATGAGGGTAAAATCATAACTGCAATTCGAGTCGCGATGGAGGAACAACTTCAAGCGGAAAATTTAGCAAACAGCGCTTTTTGGACAGGTGCGATTCACTATAATGAAAAGCATCATATTCATGTCCATATTGCGACGATTGAAGCCACTCCTACTCGTGAATATAAAACTTTTAATCGCAAAGATGGGACTGCTTATCTGGCAAGAAAAGGCTATCGTTCCAAGCAAAATGTGGATCGATTTAAACGCCGTGTAGTTAGTCAGTTATTAGATCGTGATGAATCATTAGCACAGGTTTCGAATCTTATTCGTCAACAAATTACACAGCCGCATGCGATGAACCAATTGCCAGACAACGAGTTGAAATATCTTTATCATAAAATCTTCCAGCAGCTGCCTAAGGATCAAAGGAAGTGGAAGTATAATATGAATGCACTTGATTCTGTACGTCCGTTAATGGTTCGATTTATTCATACCTATCTAATGACTTATGAGAAAGAAGACTATCAAAAGTTACAAGAACTTTTAAAAGAAAATGTTTCGTTTTATAAACAAATTTATGGGAAAGGGGCAAAGGAATATCGACGTGCGCAAAATTTTTCTGTGAATAAAAACGAGGAAGTTTATACGCGCTTAGGCAATGCGTTGTTACGAGAAATGCGTGAACTAGCAAATGAACAAATGAAGGTAGACATCAAGGGTGAGACTCTAGGTAATCCTGGTATCCTACGTGAAATGAAAGGATGGCGGTCTACACATTTGGATTCAAGAATAGACTTAGGGAAAATAAAAAAGGCGTTTCAAAAAGATTTTAAAAGTATTAAAAACCAACAAGTCTATTTAAAGAATCTACAGCAAACAACAAATTCACAAAATGAGCTTCAATATTGAAATTTTTCAATATCAATAAGCTTAAAACAATTGGATGTTTTTCTCATTTTAGGGCGATAAGTTTTCTTACCGTCCTTTTTTGCGTTCTTTATCTCATTTTTGGTTTATAGGATAAATCAAATTTCAACTATTTTTTTAGCGAGGAGGTGAACGAATGGATAGAGAAGTTAAAGACCGCTTTCCGGATTCTCAATTAATGAAAGATAGATCGAAAAGGACTTCAATCAAGTCAGAGGACCCATTGAAGAAAATAAGCTTCCAAGAACAGATAGCAGCGGCGAGAGAAGTAGCGATTACTTCGGTTATGAGCGATCAGGGGATGAATTTTAATGATATGCGTAATTTTGCTCAGGGTATCGAACACGATAGTTTAATGATCGATAAACGACAAAATCGATATTATTGGAATTCGCAAATAGAGAATGGAAAAGTCGTACAAGGCGATGTGATCGATTTTGTTCAGCGTTTTTATAATAAGGCTTTTACGGAAGCAGTTGAATATCTAACACTGGAGCAATCTGAACGCTTCGAAAGAGTAGAAGAACAAAAAAGCAAGCCAAAAGAACCGTTTCATTACTACTTTCAACATTATCATAATTTTCGACAAGCGCATGATTATTTAGTAAACGAACGAGGTCTTTCTTCCATTTTAGTCAATGCCTTACATGAAAAAGGCTTTATTCAGGAAGATAAATATCACCAAACAATTTTTGTTTGGTCAGATATGGGAAAGGCAGCGGGAGCTTCGGTCATAGGTGCCAACCAAGACTTTGAGAGATTTGGGAAACGCGTTCGCTTTAAGGGAATCGCACGGAATAGTACTTCGAATTTCGGTTTTAATATCGCATTAGGGACACCAGATAAGCTTTATGTTTTTGAATCACCGATCGACTTATTAAGCTACTGGACACTCAACCCTCAACTAGAAAATTGTATGTTAACAGAAATGGAGGGATTAAAAGAACAAAGTGTCTATAGGTTTGTTGAACAGATGTATATCAGTAAAGGGGCGTTGCCGACAGAAGGTATCTATTTAGGCGTAGATAACGATTCTGCCGGACAACGCTTTTTTGATAATCTATCAAAACTAAGTTATATCGAAAGAAACAGTGGAAAAGAAATTCAATTTAAAAATTTAATTCCGCACGATTTGGATATCCCGCAGTCTAATCTTAGTACTTATCAAAAAGTGGCAAAACAATATCAAGTGGACTGGCGCGCCATTGCGGCCGTACACAAATCGCTAACAAATTATTCTGAAGAAGGACAAGTTGCTAATCACTGGAACCGAGAAGGTCATTTTACCGGAAATGAATATGATCTTCAGGTAGAAAGTGAGAAAGTCGCCCAAGTTTTAGCAAATAATGAACAGGGTTCAGGTCAATATGATTTTTCCAAATTATTCCCTACTGAAGATCCAGTGAATGCTCTTGCTTTAAGAAATTTAAGAAAAAAAGTGGAACACTATTATGATAATTATCAAAATCGCGGATATCGACCGACAGAACAATGGTTTAAAGACTGGAATGATGTATTGCAGTACCAAAATTTTAAACATGAAGAAAAAGCTTTATTAACGACAGTCTATCAAAGAAATGACAAGGAAGAACTAAGAGTATGGAAAACGCAACAGAAAGCTAACTATCAAGCGTTTTTCACCAATGAAAAAGAAGATACGGAACCGTTTTTCGAAGCAGACAGCCCACGTGAAGCTTCACTTCTAATAAAAAGTTATGGTTTTCAAGCAGTTGATAAAGAAGATCGAAGAAAATATCAGATGAAGTCGTCTCAAAAAACAACAGTTAACGAACTAAGCCGATAATAGCAAATAAAAAATAAAGAATAATTAGCACAAGAGATTCCTATGAGGGTCTCTTTTTTTTGTAGCAAAGGGGAGCAATTCATATGAATAAAGAAGAGTATAAAAACGAGATTAAAGAATTAATTGAAAATGATGACGAGCTTGCTTATGGTAGTGATAAAGAAGTCATTTATGAAATCGATGGGCTAAAGGTTTATGGTGGCTTTTATAATGGGATTCGCGGAGTGGATCATAATATTTTATCAAACAATGAAGTAAAATGGAAAGATATTTTGCAGTGGGGGACGTTAGTCGTCCCCGAGTTTCAAACTTACATTGGTGATTTCCCTATACTCAAGTACGAAAAAATGGGCTATAGAAGAGCAGATTTGGATAACAATCATATTATGGGTAGTAAAAAATCTCAACAATTTGAACAAGGTTTGGAATTATAATTAGTTTTTCGATTTACAACTGAGCTTTAAACAAAAAAAGATTAGTAAGTAGGATAAATAATTATAATTACTTGCTTTCTCTTGTTAAATAGCTATTTGCCAATTTAATAATAGCTGTTTTTACATTTTGGTATTCTTTTTCTGTAATCAAATCATTTCTTATGATTTGATTGAGTTCTAAGCTAATACCCAATTCTTGTTGGAT
>JAKDZT010000185.1 GCA_030462125.1 Tetragenococcus sp. | reverse complement strand
CCTAATTCGCCACCAGTTAGCACATAGTCTCCGATAGACACTTCATCTGTTACTAAAGAGCGTATACGTTCATCGTAGCCTTCATAATGACCACAGATAAAGACTAAATGTTCCTCCTGAGAAAAATCTTCTGCCATTTTTTGGTTAAAAGGAGCACCCGCTGGATCTAGTAATACAATACGTTTTTTAGTTTCCGGACTCGCTTTTTTTATGGCTTGTAAATTATCATAAATCGGTTGTACTTTTAAAAGCATACCAGCACCGCCACCGTAAGGATAATCATCTACAGTGTGGTGTTTATTATCTGAATAATCTCGAAAATTTGAAATATTCATCTCTAGTTGTCCATTTTCTTGTGCTTTACCTAAAATGGATTCGTTCATAGGTCCTTCAAACATTTTAGGAAACAAAGTTAATACATCAATCCTCATCATCTAACAGCCCTTCTGGAATTTCTACGTAAACTTTTTGATCAGCAAGATCAATTTTTTTCACAACAGAAGAAATAAACGGGATCAAAACATCTGGTTTACCTTTACGTTGAACAACCCAGACGTCATTAGCGCCAGGTGAAAGAATTTCCTTAACTTGGCCTAGCTTCTCCCCATTTTCTTCATAAACATCTAAACCGATGATTTCATAATAATAATATTCCTGTTCATTTAAGGCAGTTAATTCGGTTTTCGGTACCATTAATACGCCATCGCGAAAATCTTCAACATCGTTAATGGAAGGATAGCCTTCAAAAGATAACAAGTCGAAACTTTTATGCTTGCGATGGCTAGCAACGGTTAATTCGACGGGTTCTTTGCCTTTTACAAAAACAGTCAATTTGCTTCCTTTTTTATAACGTTCTTCTGGAGAGTCTGTTTGTGACATCACGCGAACTTCTCCCTTAATTCCTTGGGTATTTACGATTGTTCCTACTTCTAAATATTCCACTAGTATGTTCCCTCGTTTCTTAAGTAGTCTCATATATTTTAGCATGCTTAGATAATGAAAGCTAGAATCACTATTTTGTGTGATAAAATACTATGGAAATTTTTTCAATAATGCTATAATAAAAGAAAAGAGGAGGCGCTTACAATGGCAGAAGAGTATAATAAGATATTAGTTGCTATTGACGGATCAGAACAATCTGAAAAGGCTTTTAAAGAAGCAATCGAAATCGCCAAACGAAATGATGCTACTATGTTTTTAACTTGGATTATTAATGATGTTGAATTGACAACGAGTGCTTACGCTTTTTCTCGTCTATTAAAAGATGAACAGCAAAATATCGAAGAGGACATGGATGATAAAATAGAGACTGCCCAACAAGCTGGAATTAACAAAATTGAACGAATTGTTGAAATTGGTTCGCCTAAAGAAATGTTGGGGATGGATATCCCTAAAGAAAATGAGATCGATTTGATCGTTATGGGTTCCACAGGAAAAGGAGCAATTGCGCAGGCTTTAGTAGGTTCTACAACTTCTTTTGTAGTAAATCACGCGCCTTGTAATGTTATGGTCGTTAAATAATTTATAGGTTTAGAATCAAGGGATTAAGACATGGGGTTAGATACTCATGTCTTATTTTTTGGGCTATACAAATAGGGATTACAATGAAGTTTTTCTTATGATAAAATTCATTTTAGATAAATTCAGGTATGCTATAATAAAGAGAAATTCAGAGGAGGTATGTAAATGCGAGCAGTGTTAACAGTTATTGGCGAAGATAAAGTAGGCATTGTTGCAGGCGTGAGCCAAAGCTTAGCAACATTAAATATAAATATTGTTGATATCACACAAACAATTATGCAAGATTATTTTACTATGATGATGATATTGGAGATGGATAAGCAAGCGAATTTTGATTATATCCGTCATGAACTAGATAAAGTTGGACAACAGTTAGGGATAAAAATTAGTATCCAAAACGAAGAAATTTTTAATGCTATGCATAAATTAGGATAGGAGATAGGATATGGAAACCAACCAAATAATGGAAACTATCCGTATGATAGAAGAAGATAATTTAGACATTCGAACGATTACGATGGGGATCTCCTTGTTGGATTGTATTGACGCTGACGTTGATACAGCTTGTGAAAAGATATATCAAAAGATTACTCGCTGCGCACAGGATTTGGTTAGTGTGGGTGAAGAAATTGCGACAGAATATGGAATCCCGATTATCAATAAGCGTATTTCAGTGACTCCTATTGCTACTGTCGCTTCGGCAGCAAAGGCTACAGCTAAAGAATGTGTTAAATACGCCCAAGTACTAGATCGAGCAGCTAAAGCAGTGGGAGTGGATTTTATCGGCGGTTATAGTGCTTTAGTGGAAAAAGGATTTCAAGGCTCTGAGTTAGCGCTAATGGAGTCTATTCCAGAAGCATTAGCCACGACCGATTTTGTTTGTTCTTCTGTTAATATTGGCTCTACCAAAGCTGGTATCAATATGGATGCAGTGAAAAATATGGGGACAGTGATTAAAGAAACAGCCGAAAAATCGGATTTAGGTTGTGCCAAACTTGTCGTATTTGCTAATGCTGTGGAAGATAATCCATTTATGGCAGGGGCATTTCATGGTTTTGGCGAAGCAGATACGGTTATTAATGTGGGAATTAGTGGTCCTGGTGTTATGAAACGAGCACTGGAAAAAGTTAAAGGAGAACCTTTTGACGTCGTAGCTGAAACTGTGAAAAAAACAGCTTTTAAAATTACTCGGATGGGCCAGTTGGTAGGACAAGAAGCTTCCAAGCGTTTGGATGTCCCGTTTGGTATTGTCGATCTTTCTTTAGCACCTACGCCAGCAGTTGGTGACAGCGTAGCTCAAATTTTAGAAGAAATGGGATTAGAATCCGTGGGTACGCATGGTACTACAGCTGCTTTGGCGTTGTTAAATGACGCAGTTAAAAAAGGTGGTGTGATGGCATGTAATCATGTAGGCGGACTATCTGGCGCATTTATTCCTGTCTCAGAAGATGCGGGTATGATTCAAGCAGTCGAAAATGGTTCTTTGAATTTAGAAAAACTTGAAGCGATGACAGCTATTTGTTCGGTTGGTTTAGATATGATTGCAGTTGCTGGAAAAACACCAGCGGAGTCTCTTAGCGCTATGATCGCTGATGAAGCAGCCATTGGTGTAATAAACCATAAGACGACGGCTGTACGCATTATTCCAGCTAAAGATAAACAAGTGGGTGACCATGTCGAATTTGGCGGACTTTTAGGTTCAGCTCCAGTCATGGCAACAAATCAAGCCAGTTCCACTGATTTTATTCAGCGTGGCGGCAGTATACCAGCTCCGTTGCACTCGTTCAAAAATTAAAAAAAGAGGGAGGGATGTTACTTTATGTGGAATAAAGAAGAAAAACAAAAAGCTTATGAATTACTAATATCACAACAAAAGGAATTAATTAAAGACGAGCATAATTGGCTGGCAACTTTATCCAATGCCTCAGCTTTATTAAATATGACACTACCTGATACGGTTTTTGCTGGTTTCTATTTATTTGATGAAAATGAACTGGTATTAGGGCCTTTCCAAGGAAATGTCTCTTGCACTCGGATTCAAATGGGAAAAGGAGTGTGTGGGGAAGCTGCAGCTGAAAATAAGACAGTAATTGTTGAGAATGTTAAAGAACACAAAAATTATATCGCATGTGATTCAGCAGCTCTGTCAGAAATTGTAGTACCAATGATTAAAGAAGATCGGCTGATTGGTGTTCTTGATATCGATAGTCAAAAAGTAAATAGCTATGATCAAACGGATCAGAAATACTTAGAAGATTATTGTGAGCAATTATTACAAGTATTTTAAAAAAACAAAGAGGCTAGGAATAATGAATATCCCAGCCTCTTTAAAGGTTATTTCGAACGGTTACTCAATAACTGCCACCAGAGATTTGACGATACAACCAATCGAATGGCGCAAAGAAAACGTCTTCCATATACTCGTCCTCCTCTAGTAATAGAATAACACGAGGACCGATTACAAAATGATTATTTTTTATTACAAATTGGAAAAGTTATGTG
>JAKDZT010000184.1 GCA_030462125.1 Tetragenococcus sp. | reverse complement strand
TGAATAGAATAGCATTCATATAAACTAAGCATACAGTAATTGAAAGCAATAGTATAAATATAACATGATATCTTGTTAACGTAAATAAAACTGCCCCTTATTCAAAATCACTCCTTTTGACAATCACTGCCAATTCACTTATATTCATAATTAAATTAGTAATTAAATACTTTCTAAATTGTCAATACAAACATTTAAAGGAGTAAAACAATGGCTAACAAACAAAAAAATTTCCGTTTCCTCAATATGATTGAACGCGCAGGCAACCGTTTACCGGATCCTTCCTTTTTGTTTATTTCTTTGGCATTTATTACCATGATTGTTTCGGCGATAGCTGCGTATTTTAATCTGGCAGTCACTTACGAAGGGTTTAATGAAGATACTGGTGCAATAGAAACGATTACCACTTCGGTCAATAATTTGCTTTCACTTGATGGTTTTCATTTTATGGTCACCAGCCTGATTGACAACTTTACTGGCTTTTTCCCCTTAGGAACAGTATTTACTGTAATTATCGGAGTGAGTGTAACAGTCGGATTGGTGATTCTGTCACAAATGTTGTTACGCCGCTTATGCCTTTTTTCCCGATGATCATCGCATACTTTCAAAAATATGATAAAAAAGCTGGCATTGGTTCCGTTGTATCAACCATGCTTCCTTACTCCATTGCCTTTCTTATTGGATGGATTTTATTGATTAGTGCTTGGTATTTCCTTGATTTACCATTGGGTCCGGGCGCGTCGATGCTGATGAAATAAAAAATTGAACACAATAAAAAAGACTGATACATCGATTTTTGTGTATCAGCCC
Organism: Tetragenococcus sp.; assembly: GCA_030462125.1. GTDB lineage: Bacteria > Bacillota > Bacilli > Lactobacillales > Enterococcaceae > Tetragenococcus. Next base: position 3,241 of record JAKDZT010000184.1, on the reverse strand, counting down.
TTTTTAAAATTGTTTATTTAAAACACATTATTCAGCCTAAATTAATAACGTAGTCTTGCACTTAGTTTTACGTTATCAGGCATTTGTTCTTCTGGTAAGATATAAACATTACCATCCGTGTTGAACACGAAATTAACTAATTGAAAAAGATAATCGGTACGATTATTATCTTGATAAGCACCATTTTCATCAATCGAACCGGTTGGCGTGTATCCTTCTTCCACAATCAATTCTTCTATTTGTCCTTGCATCGCACTCAATGCCAAATCTTGCGGGATGTCGTCGATCCGGTTTTCTGGTGTTGTTTCTTCAAAACGCTCGATTAGCTCGTCTTCTTGTTTTTGGATAATCTCTTGTTCTTTTTCTTTGATTCTTTCTTGAATTTGATCATCATGAAGTTGTGAAGCAGATTCGTCAATGCTTTCTTCTAACAAATAATTATTTTCTGAGATTTCACGGAAAAGATCTTGGTTTTCTTTTACACCAAATAAGATAAGTGGAAAACCTGTTTTATTTGAATAATTACGTTCAATATAATGATCAACTGTACTGAAATAATGTTTCAGATCATATTGCTTTTCAAAGATACTGTCATTATGCTCGGAATTAAATTCTCCGGCCCCTGCTTCAGAAGTATCCTTAGAACCAAAATCATGTGCAGTACTTGTAGATTCAGCTCCCAATGCGGCATCTTGTGCAGCAGAAGCATCTTCATCGTTTTCTTTGAGATCAATCTCAAATAATTGGCCGCCACTTTTTTCAAGCAAGCGAATCCCTTCTTGGTTTAAAAGCAACACATGATAGTTTCTAGTATATTGATAATTTTTGATCAATGGGATAATATTTGGTCGATGGTCATAGGTAACACCATTCACAGGCGCTACATCCACATGGTAATAGTAAGCATTTTCTGTTGTAATATATAAAATCAATCCACCATCTGAATCAACCAGTTCATCTTCGTATTCACGAGTCGCTTCTACTTGATCGATTAGTGTTAAAGATTCATCGCGGTCAAATACATCTGACTGCTTAAGGTTATCGGAAGCTTCATCCAAAAGATTTCTTAATTGTATCGTATCTTTTTCCGAGCTTACATCTGTTACATGCAGTGGCATTGTTAACGTAATAACCGCTTTTTCGGAAAAGTCTAATGTTTCATTTGGAAAAGTCACTAATTTTTGCATAATATTTGCTTCCTTTCTTTCAATTAAATGTTTATTATAAAACAACACTAAGTTCACTTTAGTATGTTTATTAAAAATTGTAAAACAAAACCCATTGAAGTTACTAAATTAACATTGTTGCTTACCCGACATTACCAAAAACGAATTAAAAATATGGATTATAATAACACAAAAGCCTTCTTATTTGACAAAAAAGAGCAGCCACATTGACTATCATGTGACTGCTCAAAAATGATGAATATAAATTTTTATTGTAACTAAAATTTATATGAAAAATGCTTACTCATCGCGTAACTTTTCATTCGGATAGATGATCGTTTTAAGTGAATCTGATTTACCCGTACGCGTCCGCTCAAAAGCGTCGGTCACTTCATCTAGACTATAGAAATCTGTAAGCAAGCGGTTGGCTAATTCCATTTGGCCATGTAAAATTTCAATAGCTAATGGATAAGTATTCGCATATCGGAATACGCCAAAAATTTGTGGTTCATTGGTAGTCATAAACGTAATGTCTAGTGGGGTTGTGTCATGAGCAGGCATCCCGATATAGGCAATTTTACCCCCTGGTTTAAGGGTCAATAAAGCGTCACTTTCAGCTCCATTATTACCGGAAGCTTCCATAACATAATCTACGCCTTCGCCATTCGTAAATGATTTTACTTCTTCTTTGACATCTTTTTTAGTAACGTCGATTGTATGTGCAGCACCAAATTCTTTGGCCATATCTAAGCGACTTTCTTCCGCATCACTGATGATAATGTCTCCAGCGTTGAAAGCTTTAGCAGCAAGGATTGACAACAAACCGACTGGGCCTGCGCCAGAAATAAATACGGTCTTTCCTGGTTGGATATCCATCAATTGAGCAGCATGAACGCTCACAGAAAATGGTTCGCTTAATGATCCTACTTCATAAGACATATCGTCTGGAATCGGATAAACAAAATCTGCAGGATAGGTAATATATTGTGTCAAATCACCATCTACTGGCGGTGTAGCCATAAATTCCATATCCGGACACAAATTATAACGACCTGTGCGACAATATTCACACTTCCCGCATGGAATCCCTGGCTCAATAGCAACACGATCCCCTACTTTAAAATCTTGGACCTCATTCCCTACAGCGACAATTTGTCCAGCGCTTTCGTGACCCATAATTAAAGGCGCGTCAAGAATAAAATTGCCAATTCGCCCGGTGTCATAATAATGAACATCTGAACCACAAATTCCCACGGCCATTATTTTGATCATCACGTCGGTGGGCTCCATCTTTTTGATCGGTGTATCTTTTACTTCTAAATCAAAAACTTTTTGCAACACAGCACTTCTAGTAGTGGTTGGTAATGTTTTTTCTTCGCTTGTCATAAACAATTCCTCCTCGTAAACAAATAATTTTATATTTGTAAGCAATTACATATTAACATAGCTATATTTATGTGTAAACGTGCACAATATTTAAACTACGAAAAAGAGAGCCATTATAAAAAATGTACGCTTTTCATTCTTTGAAAAGCGTACATTTTTTATTACTAAGCTTCTGCCCTTTCAGCAGAAACTTTGGCATTTTTACGATTCAACATCAAGGTTAATACTAATGTAACGGCAGCAAGAACTGCGCCGCCTGGACCCAAAGCTTGCATACCAAAATTTTGTCCAATTTGTCCGCCTAAAGCAGAACCTATCGCAATGCCAACATTAGAAAAAATTGAATTGAAAGAAGAAGCTAATACCATGGATTGTGGAAATTCTTTTTCAGCAATTCCTAAAATATGCAATTGAATTGGCGAATTAATTAAATACATCATCAATCCTAAAAGCATCAAGTCAATAAAGCCCAACCAACGAATATTTAAAAGTAAAGGTAAAAGCCCTAATATGAAAATTTCGGCAATATAAACCTTTGGCATAGTTAATAACCCACGTTTTTCGGCGATTTTCCCGCTCAATTGGTTACTTAAAAGTGACATGAAACCATAAGCGGTAAAAGCCAGAGTAATGAAAGAAGGCGCGATGTTTAATTCAGTAGAAAAAATAGGACGTAAATAAGTGTAAAC
>JAKDZT010000183.1 GCA_030462125.1 Tetragenococcus sp. | reverse complement strand
AGAAATATCAATTTATAAACGTATTCGAGATGCTGGTATTCCAGTAGTCTCTATGTACACAACAAATGACGATGAAGTTAATGTTATGAATTTTTTAAACGAGGGAGTGTGAATTTAGAATGGGAATAACAGGCTTTCAAATTTTTATGATAACGTTATTAACATACATTCATAATTTAGATAGGCATTCTACTCAAATACTGGGGAAAGTCACTATTTTATGGGGTGCGTTGGCTGGCTGGATTATGGGAGATTTTTCCTTAGGTTTACAAGTTGGAGCAATCTTACAGCTTATGTCGTTAGGAGTTGCTAATATAGGCGGTTCTTCTATGCCGGATTACACGGTAGCTGCAATCATTTCTGCAACCATTGCGGTTTCTACTGGTGAAGGTATGGCAGCAGGCTTGGCTATTGGTGTCCCTGTAGGAATGCTTGTGATAAATTTTGATGTCTTAGTAAAACTCTTTAACTCTTTTATTGGAAAAAAAGCTCAAACATACGCTAATGAAAAAGAGTTCACTAAGATGACTCGAACCATCCCTGTTTCGACATTTATTTACCCACTAGAGGCAGCTGTTCCAGTTTTTATAGCTATTACTTTTGGTAGAGGTGTAGTCGAGGGTATCCTTAATTTTATGCCAGATTGGTTTACAGAAGGATTAAATGTGGCTGGAGGAATGTTACCTGCTGTTGGGATCGCAATTTTGTTAGTTTATATGCCAATGAAAAAATATGGTTTTTGGATACTTGTTGGGTTTGTATTAACTGCTTTTTTGGAGCTTCCTGTTTTGGGAGTTGCACTTATCGGGACAGCTCTTGGTATTCACCAATTTAAACAATCAACAAGAAAAAGCAAATTAGCAGGAACAAGCGCACAAGATAGCGTACTGAGTGAGGAGGATATGGAAGATGAGTGAGAATAACACAATATTAAGTAGAAAAGATCTATTTAAAGTAGCTTTACGGCATAACATAGGTGTCAGTACTTTTAATTATGATACAGGCACAGCATCAGCACTTGTATGGGAAATGTATCCAGCACTAAGAAAAATTTATAAAGACGATAACCAATTAGTTCAGTCATTAAATACACACTTTAAGTATTATAATTGTATGCCATGGTTGTCTCCTCTTATCACTGGAGCAACATTAGCAATGGAAGAAAAAGACGGTGAAAAATCCTTAGAAGCTGTACAAGGGCTTAAAGCTGGTTTGATGGGGCCCTTATCTGGTATAGGAGATACAGTTGTCTGGGTTATGTTGCCTACTATACTAGGTGCAATCGCAGCTTCAATGGGACAACAAGGGAACCCAATTGGTATGTGGTTATTTGCGCTTATCTATTTTTCCTTTTTTATTTTGCGCTTTTCTATGTATTTTATCGGTTATAAATCAGGAGCAAATTTAGTTACTAGTTTAGGTAGTAAATTAAGCGCATTTACCGACGCTGTTTCGGTGCTGGGTATTACTGTTATTGGTTCGATTATTGCTACAACCATAGAAGCAAATGTAGGATGGACTTTCCAAAATAGCGGAGTAGAAGTAAATTTACAGGAAATTTTAGATGAAATTTCTCCATCTTTATTGCCAGCGGTGTTAGTTGCCATATTATATTATTTATTGAAAAAGAAGCAAGTTAAAATGTTTAAACTAATATTATTAGTAATTGCAATTGCTATGGCAGGGGCTGCTATTGGATTATTTGAATCATAAAATAGAATTGGAGATTTTATATGAGAAAAGTTGTGATTGTTACTCATAAATCAATGGCGATAGGGTGCAAAGATACTTTAGTTTTTTTTACAAACTTTAGTGATCAAATTGTAGCTATTTCTGCCTATGATGACGGAGGGAATGTATTTCCAGAAGAAAAACTAAAGAAAGCTGTAGAGCAAGAAAAGAACCCAGAAGATGAAATCATTATTTTAACTGATTTGCTTGGTGGCAGCGTAAATCAGCATACTTTGAGATATATAAAAGACGATGTATTTTTGATTACTGGTTTTAACTTAGCTCTAGCTGTTTCTATTCTATTAGAACCAGACGAAAGATTGACAATTGAAAAACTATCTACACTCATTGGTCAATCACAAGATCAGATGGTATTAATGAATACTTATAAAGCAAAAAATGATAGTGTTTTAGATGAGTGAAGTTTGAAAAGCATAACTAGGAGGCAACAAAATGTATATAAGCCAAGTAATAGATAAAATTAAAAACTATCATTATGGCATCCGAAATGAACAATTGATTGATGATGCAATATCAAAAGATCAAGTGTTATATGGCGATATAACAAAGGAATGTACTGGGATTGTTATTGCTGTCTGGCCTTCAATAGAAGTTATAAATCAGGCAATCGCTAAAGGAGCTAATTTGATCATAAGCCATGAAGCGTTATTTTGGAATCGAGGAGATCATACAGGTTGGTTAGAGCAAAGCAATAATAAAACTTTTCAGCAAAAGAAAGAGTTACTAGACAAGTACCAAATTACAGTTTGGCGTGACCATGATTATATCCATTCAGGGATCCCTATTGATGATCATTATGTAGACGGTATATTTTGGAAATTTGCAAAAGTTATTGGTTGGGACCAATACGTGATTGGAGATACTTCAAAATATCGAGAATTTTTAATACCAGAAACGACTGTATCTGAAGTTGCAAGAAATATTATGACGATTGGAGGCTTAAAAGGGAGTAAAATCATAGGCGAGCCTAATACGAAAGTAAGAAAAGTGATTATCCCTTCTCATAATTTAGGAGACGCAAAAGCTATTATAACGAAAGTTGATAAAGAGAACTTTGACTTAGTTTTAGCGATGGAACTTATTGATTTCACACTTAGTGAATATGTGTTAGACAGTAATATGTTGAGCCAGAACAAGACGATATTAACTGTGGGGCATTTTAATTTAGAAAAAATAGGTATGAAAGTAATGGAAAATGTAGTTAAACAAATCGTAAAAAATACCGATTTAGATTGTAGTTTTATTGATTCAAGTGATATGTACAATTACGTGATGAATAATGAATAATTTTCGTTGTAGAATTTGGTTATAACAACTGAATTATCGTTACTGAATTTTATTTTTTATATGAAAAAGTCTCTATAATTTCTAGTGCACGGGCGGATGCTTAATGTAACATTATTTAGACCCGTAGACGCTAATGAAACAGTAGTTGCTTGGAAACATGCTTTATCCTCAGAAGATCATTCGTCAATTTTAACTTTATCGCGTCAGACATTACCTGTACTGGAAAACTCAGAAGAACTAGCTCTTGAAGGTGTTGAAAAAGGCGCTTATACTATAACTGCTGCCTAAGGTAAAGCTGATGGATCATTGCTAGCAGCTGGTTCAGAAGTGGCAATTGCAGTCGAAGCACAAAAAAGGCTATTAGAAAAGGGATATGATGTTTCAGCTATATCTTTCCCAAGTTTTGATCTGTTCGGTAAACAATCAAAAGAATATAAAGAAGTGTTTTGCCAAGAGATATGAAGGACCAATTAATCATTGAAATGGGAGCAACATTTGGCTAGGATCGTTATGTTGGAATAGATGGCAATATATTTGGTATCGATAGATTTGGCGAAAGCGGATCTGGCGGATGATGTTATTAAGTATTTTGGTTTTACAGTTGATAATGTAGTTGATAGATATCTTTCGATGGTGGAGTAGAAAGGTAGTCATTTAGAAAATTTCTTTTAAAAGGTAAGAACCGCCCTCTTTATCGTAAAGTTGAGATGAACAGTAACGATAAGGAGGGCGGTTTTTTTGTGTGTTATAGAGGGGGGGTATTAAATAAAAGATTAGTTGTGATGATCGTAAAATTAGTGGATGAAGTATTTGGAGGCGACTCTCCCCCTTTATAAGAAAGGATGCTTTACGAACTGAATTTGAAAAAATAAACAGAAAAGGTTTATGAATTTAGCTAAGAGCTTATTTGGAACTTTTAGATACAGTACGCACATATCAAAAGTAGAGTGGAATGTGAATGAAAATAATGCTACAGAACTCTTCAAGTTAGCTTCATATATTTGCATAGGATTGAGCCTATAATCTATTAGTTAGGTTATTAATTGTTTATATTTGCTACTCTCATA
>JAKDZT010000182.1 GCA_030462125.1 Tetragenococcus sp. | reverse complement strand
TTTAGTCTATTTTGCTTAATATTTCTTTTTTAATTTAATCCATTCAATTTAGCAATTAAAAGTAGGAATTCGGCCTTCCGATAAAAATAAAACGAGAATCAACAAAAATCCTCGTTTTAAGAAAGTATAATTTAAATGTTCAGTTATTTTCTCTATTACAAATACTTATTGCTGCTTCAAAACAGTCCAATAGCAGCGCCTATAGTTGTAACAACTGCTAATATAACTAATACTTTTGTAGCGCTATACCGTTTACTAGAAATTAACCACCAAGCAAAAAGCACCATTAATAGTGGAAACAGCCCTGGGAAAATATCATCTAAGATTTCTTGTAACGGCTTTGTTTGATCGCCAAATGGGATATCAATCCCGGTTTCTAGTACTATTGTTGAAGCAGACAAGCCACCAACTACAATTATTCCAAGGGTATTAAATGCATTTGTAATCCTTTTTGCATTCTCACCAATAACTTTATCAATCGCGCTAACGCCCAATTTGTAACCGTTTTTAAACGCTATGATAGTAATAGCTGTTGCGGTAACTCCGTAAGCTAAAATATAAAAAATTGGTCCTATTGGGTTACCACCGCTAGAAAGACCCATAGCGTTGGGATCAAAATTTCTTGCATAACGTAGTCACCAATACCAGCGAGAGATCCCATTAAGGATACCTTTATGTTACAGGGACTTCTTCATTAATTGTATTTCCCATACCTATTTCTTCTTCCAAAGAAGCAACAACGCCGTTAACAAGTTGTCCCGTTTGCGGTTCGGTATTGTAAAAATATGAATGCCGAATAAGTAATTTTTGTAATACCTCTTTTGATGGCTAATTTATAGTTTTCAGCTAAAACACCAGAGCCACCGTGCATAACAAGTGGAATGTCTACTTTGCTTACTACATCAGAAATTACGTTCATATTTAGGTTTGGTTCTTTTACATATGCTCCATGCACCGTTACAAATGCTATTGCTAGGAAATCCAGACCTATTTCATCCACAAATTTTTTAGCTAAATCAGGATCTGTATAAAAGTTATTTCCAATGTTATCTTTTTCCTTATAAGATACACGGCCTTCATCTGTTCCTTAACCGCTAAATTCTGAAGTAAAAATATGCCCTAGTTCTACTTCAACAGAAACATCAGCTTCATAAGCAATTCTGACTATTTCTTTTGTTTCAACTAAATTGGTTTTAAAATCCTTATCTGATGCATCGTACATAATCGAAGTGACCCATTCTCTAATGGCGTGTACACATACATCAAATGAAGAACTGTGATCCAAATGGACAGCAACAGGAACTTTTGCTTTTTCCACATAATGCAACATGACAGGTACAATATCAGATAACTTAAGGAGTTTTCCATGAGCTTGCACATGTGCTAGAATCGCTGGACAGTTTAATTCCTCTTACAGCACGTACATTTTCTAAAGTAGGTACATTGAAAGCACCTACTGCTTTCTTATTTTTCTTTACTTCCACTAAGATTTCTTCATATTCACTAGCATATAATAGCACCTCCAATTTTAATTTAAATACGTTTATCAAACACGTGCAGTCTTAGCCTATTAACTAAAAGAACTACACAGCATTATTAGCATTTGTACTTTTTAAAATTTTAAAATGATAATAAACAAGTCGAATGTTAACTTTTCGACAGACAAACAATCACTTTATAATTACTTTACGAGTTAACTAGGTTATTTGCATAATAACACGATAATTATCTGGATCAATAGCTGTTTTCATAGCTTGTTCAATTTCATCTAATTCGTATATTCCATATATAAATGGTTTGACATCAATCACTCTTTCGTTTAATAACTTCATCGCTGTAATAAAGTCACAAGTATTAGAATTGGCACTCCCCATTAATTTAGTCATCCTTTTATGAATGCTATTTGGACTAATTGAAATAGGTGTGTCTGGATGGTAGGAACTATACAAAATAACTCTGCCATAAAGTGAACTCATCTGTATCGCTTCTTCCGCCAATTTTGAAACACCAACTGTATTTAGTACAACATCCGCTCCTTTACCCTCTGTTAATTCTAATGACCTCTCAATGGCATTTTCTTCGTCAGGTATTATAAATTCTTCAAAACTGAGAGTTTTCATCAGATCAATTCTCTTTTTATTTGGTTCGCTAATAATCACTCGTGCGCCTTTATTTCCAGCTAGCACTGCATGGAATGCTCCCATAATCCCTGTGCCAATAACAATTACTGTTTCACCCAGCTGTATATTTGCGGTTTCAACGCTGTGTACAACACAAGACAATGGTTCTGTCAACGCTGCCTCTTGATAGCTTAAACTGCCTTCAATTTTAAATATTTTACTAGCAGAGACAGCTAAATATTGGGACAAGCCACCCATTCCTCTTATATTCAGTCCACCGACAAAACTTTCATAACTGAAATTTTCACAATTACCTTCTTCTCCAATTCTACATTTTTCGCATTCCCCACAAGAAGTTAATAAACCGACGGCTACATCGTCTCCTACATTCCATAATGCTTTATCAATATCTGTTCCTACCTCTACGATCGTTCCTGCCTGCTCATGTCCGCCGATAAAAGGAAACTCTACTTTATTAACCCCCTGGTAAACCCTCTGCTCCCATGTGCATAAAGCACACATTTTCAGTTCAACTAAAACTTCATTTGATTTGGGCTTGGGTTTTGTAATATTTCGTATTTCAATTTTTTCTTTTCCGGCGAATATCGCTGCTTTACATGTATTTTTCATTACCTTCTCTCCTTTAGAATTAATTTTATTTCATCTGTCAAATAGGTCTTAGTACTAATAAAATACTAACTTTCTTAATAAATATACTGATAATATCGTTACTGTAAAAATTAAACTTCCCTTTTTACAAAAACTAACCTTGATTTTTACTCAAAAAATCTCCACTCAACTTTACTTGTCACACATAAAATTTGATCTTTTCTAAATTTAACAACTTTTTATAAATATTTAATTAAAAGCAATATTCATACCAATTAAAAAAGCCTAATAAGACGGAGAGAAGTCCGATCATCATAATAGACTTTCCTAGTGTGCTATTCTACATTTAGAACGTGCTACTTAATTGTGCTTTTTATGCAAACATCTATCAGTTCCATTAAATAGCTAAATTCACTGTCTGCGATATTGATTGCAAACCTATTTTCGATTGATGAAAAGTTGCTCTTTAAAAAACGATATAAATTAGGAGACTGATCAATAACAATGAACGCTTCCTTGCGTTCGAACTGTTCTTTTCGTATCGCTCTTTCGACCATGTTACTTGTATGGAATAAAAATTTAATCCAAAAATCTTCATAACTTTCGATCGGGAAATTACTAACAATTATCTTAGCTTGTTCCTCTAATAGATCATAAATCGTAGTACCATCTAAAAAAATTAAATTTTCTTCTAAAATATATATTATTTTTTCTCTTCGCCTGTTTTCATATTCTACTACGATGTTTGCTGAACTCTGATCGTTTGATGTTTGTACACTATTTCCTATAAATGTACTTTGTTCAATAATATCTTGTTCCAATTTTTCTAAAGACATTTCAGGCAACATTGCTTTTCTTGTCGCCTCAACGACCATGGGCGTCGTTACCATTTTAATTGTTTTTGTTTGTATTCCCAATTTACTCATTATTATTTCCCCAAACATATTTAGTGACCCCATATCACTCAACAAGACAACACCTTTTCCTTGGTCAATTTCTTCTACTATTTTCGTTGCAGATTCAAGCGTATTGCCTACAGTTTGTGATAAAGGCATATTCAATCCTACTGCATGGTTAACGTTCAATAATTTATTAGCAGTTTGTGCTAAGTCACCCGCCGCATTTTCTCCATGCATTAAAACCAATACACCTATTTTTTGTTTCGTATATTTTTCATTCATCGCTTTCAAATAAAGAGAAATAAAATATGTTTCACTTTCTGGTAATTCTACTTGTAAACGACTAGAAACTTCTTGATAAATTTTTTTTGCAATTTGAAACTCTTTTTCTTTTTCTACTTGACCTTTCTTTTTATGCTCAAGAAACTTTTCGTCATGAAAAGAGTAGCCTTCGTTAACTTTTTCAATTAAAGTATCTAAGTGTAGTGCCAAGCTTTCTATATTGTTATCATCAAAGTAG
>JAKDZT010000181.1 GCA_030462125.1 Tetragenococcus sp. | reverse complement strand
TCTAAGTAGTGTCATTTTCCACGTTTCCTCAACTCCTTATAATTAAAATATCACAGGTAATACCTATATTTCAAATGAGTTTCACTCAATTCTTATTAAGGAAAACTCAGCTATAAAATATTAACTGAAAGATTTTTCTTCTTTTTAAATTATTAACATATTTTTTAGCTTTTTTATTAGATTTATTTTATTTAACTTGTTAGAGTAATTTATAGCTAGCAAAAGACTAGCAAAAAGCCGACAAAGAGGTGACAAAAGAGTGACAAAGACAATATTAGAATTAGCTGACGAATTAGAGGTTACAAAACAAGCCATTCAATACCAAATTAAAAAAATAGATACTAAATATTTGGATAAACGTGAAGATGGCGCCTATCTAATTCTTTCAGAAGGACAAAATATTATTCGAAAAAATATGGGTTTTGAAGTAAAAAATGGTGACAAAAAGACCGACAAAGACCAGCAAAAGACTAGCAAAAAGACCGACAAAATTTTGCTGGATGATACTGTCACTATTTTACAAAGTGAACTTGAAGAAAAGAACATTCAAATTGATAAACTCCAAGAATTATTAAAAGAGCAGCAGAATTTATTGAGCCAACAGCAACAACTAAGTTTACAATCGAATCAACAAATTCAACATCTTCAACTTGGATTGTCAAAAGAAACAATCAAAGAAAACAATGAGAAATTAGAAGATCAAGAACCTGTGAAAAAGAAAAAGGATCAAGAAGTTAAAAAAGGATTTTTACGTCGCTTATTTAATTTATAAAAAATTGGAGGGCAATAATTCATGTTAGATTTTGAAGATAATCATTATTCTTTATTTGAAGATTGGCAAAAAAATGAAACAAAAGATTACTTTACTACTGAATTAAAAAAGAAAGTTTCGGAAGAAAAAAATGCTCTTCCTAATCTATTATCAAACGGAGATTTGCGAAAAAGATGGGGCATGGACAACCGACAAAGTGTCCATAATGTTGTCAAAAAGAATCAATTTCCTGATCCTATTTTGCTTTTTTCTGAGGGAAAATTTCCTTTGTATTTAGAAAAAGAAGTGCTCATTTATGAAATAAATCACCCGTGGGTTTTAACCGCTGAAAGTCGTCTAAAATATTCTCATTGGATCTTAAAAAATGTCATTAATCAATAATCTTTCTACCGAATGAACGAAGTGAATTCTTAATTTTCGTCAGAAAATTTCACATCGCTCTCTTGCCTGTTAGGGCAAGCGCTCGACACCATACACACGCCTTTACGTGTGTATGGTGTATAAGTGCGCCCTTTTCTTAAATCACTTAAAAAAGGGGAATTAAAGAAAGAACCTGAAAGAAATAAGCTAAGAATTATAGCCAAATATGAAAACATAAAATCCTGAAAACAAAGCAAATAACATAAGTATTATTCCTAAAAAGATGCTCACAACTTTACTTTTTTTATTCTCAGAAGACATTTTTATTCCACTAACAACTAACATTCCTCCGATGATAAAAATTAAAAAGAAAACAACGATTAAAATTGTTTTAAGTGGGAAAATTTCAGTAAATCGCGTAATTGATTCCATAACAGCCTCTCTTTTCTCTTAGTGAAGAATTCATCAGAAACGAAAAATAATCTCCAACAAGCCTTTTTTAAAAATGGTAATCTTGAACACATTTAGATTGCTAGAAATGCCTAGCAATGTTTTTTTGTGCTAGTAATCTTCTTTTTTAGTTTCAACGTCTTCTTCTATTTTTTCTATTATAAAATAATTTACTTTCTCCGTTGGAATTACGTAAGTATGTTTAGGATTTGTTTGAGATTGAATAGTCATTATATCGACCGATTCTGCCTGAATACGTTCTAAAAGTTGATTATAATCAACTTCGTGTATTTTTATCTTTTCTTCTAAACCTTGAACAGAAAGATAATAATTTTTAGCTGGATCTGACATGATTGCTTTCCTTCCTTTCTCTTCTGAGCGAATTTTTAAGTAAATTATACCCCATTATTTTTTAGAATGTAAGATGAGAGGCAATACTTAAAATATTTTATAGCTTTTAAAAGGGTATGTAGGGCGTTAGCCCTGCACGAACGATAGAGAGCAGCTAACTAGCTTACTAAACGCTCAAAAGAGCTCATAAGACGTTTTTAATTGATTTAACAGGTAAATACACCTCTTCTTTTTTAAAGAGTTCTTTTAAGCTTTTTTTAATGTTCTTGATCTTGCGATGCAAGATTTTCTTTTTGTCTTTTTTTATTGAGAGACTTGTGTAGCAAGTCATCCTTTTTTCTCTTCTATTTTTTATTTTAAAATGAAAATTTTCGCGCGCGCGTTTATTAATTAAACTGTTAAGAGAACTGTTAAAAGAACTGTTAAAGTACTGTTAGGGGGTAGTCTAGCCCATGGGGCTCTAAGCGACTCAAGGGGGTATGGGACACAGAAATGGACACTAAGGGACACAAAAATGGACACCAAGGGACACAGAAATGGACACCAAGGGACACAGAAATGGACACTAAGGGACACACTTGTTATAATATGTTGCATTTAGTTTGTAGTTGCTTTATAATTTAAAAAATACTAAATGCTAGGGGTCTTAAAATGAATGAAGTAGTTAGATATGATAATGGGCTTAATACCGTTGCATTGAGAAGTTTTACTCCTGTTGAGATGAATTTATTTTGGTCAGTTTGTGCGAAAATGAAACGAAGAGGAACACAGACCGTTGAATTTGATTTTGAGGTATTTAAAAAATTATCTCAATACGATAGACGAGAAAAAGACCGATTTTATAACGATTTGAAAAGCATGTTCGAAAAAATGAACAGATTAAATTTTTATTTTGAGAATGAAAGTTATTATGAGCAGCTGATGCTATTTCAGCGCTTTGCTATTGATAAAGATAGAGAGAAAGTAATAGTACAAGCTAGTGAAAAATTTGAATTTATATTAAATTCTATTGGCACTAATTTTACGCGTTTTGAATTAGAAAATTTAACAGTGCTTAACAGTAGCTATGTTAAGGAATTATACCGTCAATTGATGCAATTTCGAGATATAAAAACAAGAAGTGGTTATTGGGCTGTTACTGTCGAAGATTTTCGTAAATTATTAGATATACCTGATTCTTATCGAATGAGCCATATTGACAGTCGAATTTTTAAAAAAGCAGAAGAAGAATTTTTGAATTCTAGAGATAATAGATTACCTATTTTCTCCAAATTCACAATTGAAAAAATAAAGGCTAAAAAAGGCAATAAAATTCAGCGATTTGTCATTAGATTTACAGAATATCTTGATCCTAATCCTGTACCAATGGTTAACTGGTTAGAAGATGATAATAGCAACTGAGTTTGTCACAATAAGAATTGAGTAAAACTCAAGTATTTATCTATAGCAACTAAAATGCAACCTCTAATTGCGAAAAAGTTGGTGGTAGCAACCGACTTCAATTGATATTCTATAGCTAAAGAAAGGGGTTGTTGAAGATGAGAATTACTTTATTACTAGGTCTACCTTTTTTAATCCTGTTTTTTAGTTTAATAACTCTCACTATTCGAGCGCTTTTAAAGTACACAAAATCAAAAGATGTAAGAAAAGAAAAAGCAGCGTTAAGAATAACACTTGGCGAAAGATTAAAAAAAGAACGTATTGACCATAAAATGACACAAGAGTTTGTAGCAGAAACGCTCGGAGTAAGTAGACAAGCAGTTTCTAAGTGGGAGAATGGAGCTTCTGATCCGAGCACAGCAAATTTAATTGCAATTGCGAATTTGTATAAAATAGATGTTGAAGATTTACTTAAGGATATTCAAACTAATTAATAAATAAAAATTAAAAATTGAGTTTGTCTTAACTATAAATATGACAAACTCACCTTTTCCATCAAAAGATTGACAAAACAAGGCGCAGCTCGCTTTTTGAGCCGCGCCTTTTTTTCATCGCAACATTTCAGTTTGTCAAAGCGTAGGTTTTATGCACTTTATGGAAAATTCAAAGGCATAGGTAAAAAGAGCAAGTACTCCATTTTTTTCGCCGAACCACCTAATCAGACGGAATTCGAACGCAAATAAGGGGTAATCGTTGTTACAGCAAGCATGAGAGCAGGTCGTTCATTATTTATTGGGGGCGTTATGCAGGACGGATCACCACACGCTTCACTAGAAAATAGTGATGTAAAAGATTTCCTTTTAGTAGTACCCTTGTAATACGTTTGAATATCAAAATGAATAAGGAGTGATATACCTATGGCTGATGATATTTATACCATTACTCGATTAGCAGATGAATTACAAAAGAC
>JAKDZT010000180.1 GCA_030462125.1 Tetragenococcus sp. | reverse complement strand
TTTAAACTCAAAGGTTTCTCATATATCAAAACTCAGAGCACTCCCACTACAAAATTTAAAGAAGACTGGGTTTACTTTTTAAATAAAAAAGACTAAGCTATTTTGTAGGTATTAAAGGTAAATTATACTGGAAAGAAAGGTTATGATAGTTATAGTTTTTAACTAAATTTTTAATTTAATTGATAGCGCTTTAAGCATTGCTTTTCTGGTCGATTGTCGATTATTTATAACAATTCTCTCGATTCCCTTTTAAAGTGTGTATCTTTAAAATTCAACTTATTGCGTATTGATGATACCATAGAAAGAGAACAATAAAATGTACTAACTTTAATAGGGTCAGAACTTTTGCCTTTTAAAAGAGCAAATAATGTGTAAACGTTTTTATAATGATAAATACCAAACGAAAGTGAGGACTTTGAAATGAATAAAGTCACAATTGTAGGAAGTATTAACTTAGATACTAATTTACGTGTTCAGCGAATGGTAAAGCCTGGAGAAACCATTCATGGAAAAGAACACTATACGGCAGCTGGAGGTAAAGGTGCAAACCAAGCTGTAGCAGCCGCAAGAGCTGAGTGTGATACGCGTTTTATTGGCGCAGTGGGCAACGACTCTGCCGGTGACCAAATGCTTGATTTATTAAAAGAGGAAAATATAGATACTACTGGAATTGAAATTATTAATCATGAAGCAACCGGACAAGCTTTTATTACAGTTGATGATAATGGAGAGAATGCTATTACATTTTTTGCTGGGGCCAATTATGCTTTTGGTTCAGAAGAGGTTGCTAAAGATAGCGCATTGATTGAAAGAAGTGATTTTGTTATCGCTCAATTAGAAACTCCTATTGAAGCGACAATTACAGCCTTTGAAATCGCTCGCCAAGCAAATGTTAAAACAATTTTGAATCCGGCACCTGGAGAAAGTGATCTTCCAATTGAGTTGTTGCAAGCTACTGACATTATTGTTCCAAATGAAACAGAAGCAGAGATCATCACTGGCATTCCTGTAAAAGATGAAGCGTCTGCTAAAGAAGCTGCAACAAAACTCCACGAATTAGGTGTTGAAGTTGTGATCATTACTTTGGGAGCTAAAGGGGCCTTTTATGACTATAATGGACATAGCGAGTTGGTTCCTTCGTTTAAAGAAAAAGCTGTTGATACAACCGCAGCTGGAGATACTTTTATTGGTACAATGAGTAGTCTATTGAAAAAAGATTTTTCCAACTTAAAGGATGCAATTTTGTATAGTAATAAAGCCTCTTCACTAACAATTCAACGTTTTGGGGCACAGCCATCAATCCCTTATAAAAATGAAATCATGTAAAACTGAAAGGAATATTCAAAAATATGAAAAAGACACAAGTCATTAATTCAAACTTATCACGAGTAATCTCACAAATGGGGCACTTTGATAAATTAGCTATTGGCGATGCTGGTACACCTGTACCAGCAGAAACTGAGAAAATTGATTTAGCTGTTACACGTGATATTCCAAAATTTATGGATGTTTTAGATAACATATTAGAAGAATTAGAAATTCAAAAGATTTACTTAGCAGAAGAGATTAAAATTAAAAATCCAGCGATGTTAGAACAAATCCAGAAGCGCTTACCCAATACAACGATAAAATACATTACACATGAAGAAGTGAAAAAAGAACTCAAAAATTGTAAGGCATTTGTACGAACGGGAGAAATGTCGCCATTTGCTAATATCATGTTAGAAAGTAATGTCGTGTTTTAATAAAAAATCGTAGAAAAGAGGATAAAAATGGATACTGTAGCACTACTAGTTGGTTTAGGACCTTTGATCGGTTGGGGGTTGTTTCCAACTATTGCATCAAAGTTCGGTGGAAGGCCCTCAAACCAAATCTTAGGAACAACGATTGGGACATTTATTTTAGCATTAGTCTTTATGTGGGTCCGTGATCTTTCATTTCCTAGCGGTTCAGACTTACTCTTATCAATTATTTCTGGAATTGGTTGGGCATGCGCGCAAATTGTTACTTTCTTGTCGTTTCGTTTAGTAGGTTCTTCAAGAGCTATGCCTATAACGACAGCATTCCAATTACTTGGAGCTTCACTCTGGGGTGTGTTTTACCTAGGAGATTGGCCAGGCGTTAATGCTAAAATTTTTGGCGGTTTAGCTTTGATCGCAATCATTATCGGAGCCTATTTGACTGTCTGGTCTGAAAATAAAACCCAAGAAAAATCCAGTTTACTAAAAAAAGCCGTTATTTGGTTACTCTTTGGCGAAATTGGTTATTGGCTATATTCGGCTGCTCCTCAAGCGACACCTATTAGCGGGATGGAAGCTTTCTTACCACAATCAATTGGTATGTTGATCGTCGGCATTATTTACGCAGCAGTAGAAACAACGAGAAGTAATACCGAAGCCTCCCCATTTAAAGAAAAAGTTTCTTATAAACAAATCTGGGCAGGTTTCTTCTTTGCTTTTGGTGCACTGACTTACTTGATCTCAGCACAACCTGATATGAACGGCCTAGCTACCGGCTTTGTGTTATCACAAACTTCTGTTGCTTTAGCTACCCTAACAGGCATCTGGTTTTTGGGACAAGAGAAGACAAAAAAAGAAATGGCTGTTACAGTCGTTGGACTTGTGCTAATTATTGCTGGTGCAGCAGTGACGCAGTTTATCTAGCTACAATCAATTAGTTTTTAAATAAATCTACTCTCTTTTTGGTGTTTAGCTGGACTATCTACCAAAAAAGAGAGTGGTTACTTATAACTTATACAATGTTCCTACTAAAATAGCCCATAGGTTCCAAATAAGTGCTTCATTGCTTTAAAAAAATGTTAAAGGAAAGCTCTATCTAAACTGTTATTTTATATGAACTATCATTCGTTTTAACTATTCTATTCACATTAAGACTTAACCTATTAGCCCCACGTATTGCCTCCGCAGCTTTTACTAAACACTAGCTTTTGGCAGTAATAAACTCTTCCTCAATTAATAGTACTAAATTTAACCCTCTCTTTTGGCAATTTCTTCTAAAATACTCATCCCTTTTTCGAAATCTTTCGTACCGGAAACAAATGTATAGCCTAACTTTTTATATATTGTAATTGCGTGATAGTTCCACGTTTGAGTATGCAGCATTGCCGGTTGATCTGGATACAACTCTTCTAAAAGTGCAGTCACCTTCACTGCTAGAAAACTTGCTATTCCTTGCCTTTGTGCTTCTGGCATCACGGCTAGCCAATGAAATTGAGGGCCCCCTTCTTTTGCCCACCAAGCTGTACAAGTAGCAATCTTTTTACCTGATGGATCTGTGACAAAAATCATTCGTTTTGCCAATTCGTCTGGATAAGGCGCGAAGTTCTTTTGGAAATACCGTTCTGCTTCTGACAAGTTATCAAATTCTCCCACAGAAGTTTCAATAATTTGCCAGTCTCTCTCATCTCCAGGAATATAAAAGCTAAATTGATAACCTTCTGGTAGTTGTCTATCTGGTAATGGTTGGGAGATGTTTCTTTCCATTTGAAATTTAATGTAAGGAATTGTTTTATCTAACATTTTGTCTCCTTTCTTTATCCAAATCATATTCGTTAATACAAAGTAGATTAATCTTAAATATAGCTATTTTGAAAACGCTTTTATAAAGCTGATTCAAAACATTGAACTTTCTTTATTAAAAAGATCTATCTAAATCATTACCCCTTCTGTATTCAAAGAAGAAGTCATTTTTGAAATATTTCCATCAAAGATGTGCCCCTGCATACCCTGGCTAGCAGCCGCTTCAATGTTTATGGCTAAGTCATCAATAAAAAAACATTCTGCTGGTTCAAGATTAAAATAGCTAAAAAATAGTTGATATATTTCGGCATCTGGTTTGATGCACTTCCAATCAGACGAAATAAATTTCCCGTCAAAATAATCTATTCCCGGAACAACGTCTCTAAAAGAATAGAAATCCTGAGATACGTTGGATAGAAGGTAAATAGAATAACCATTCTTCTTTAAAATTTTAACAACATCTTCCATACCTGATATAGGCGTCATTTTTTCAAACCAGGTATCCATAACGACTGGAATAGACGAATGAAGTACTTTAGGCAAGAGACTTGTTGCTTTATCTATAATTTCTTCTTTGGTGATCGTCCCCTGATCGTATTGTTCCCATTCATCTGTATAAAAAATTTTCTCCAACAGCATTTGTTGATGCTTTTCATTAGAAGTAAATTCCTCAATAAACTGGCTAGGGTCATACTTAATCAGTACATTTCCCATATCAAAAACAATATTTTTTATCATAGACAGATGCTCCC
>JAKDZT010000179.1 GCA_030462125.1 Tetragenococcus sp. | reverse complement strand
CGTACGGTGGTGTGAGAGGACGATGAATGAAATAATCATTCATCTCCTACTCGATCGTGTAAAAAAAGTTAAGGGAGGAAAAATTTAAATGTTAGTAAAACAAGTGACACAACTCATTGGCAATACACCGTTGATTGATTTGCAAATCGAAATTCCCCACCAAAGTCATATTTATGCTAAATTAGAGATGTACAATCCAGGCGGCAGTATTAAAGATCGTTTAGGAAAATATCTATTTCAAAAGGCGATGGAAGAAGGAAAGATTAATGAGGAGACAACGATTATCGAACCTACTGCAGGGAATACTGGCATCGGTTTCGCTCTTGTGGCACAAGCCTATCAACTGCCCACGATTTTAGTTGTACCAGAAAAATTCAGCTTTGAAAAACAAGAACTAATGAAAGCGCTAGGCGCAAAAATTGTTCATACGCCGAGTGAAGAAGGCATTAAAGGCGCGATGAAAAAAGCGCGGGAATTAGAAAAAGAATTAACCAATACTTTTGTTCCCATGCAATTTGAAAACAGCGCGAATCCAGAAGCGTATTATTCTACGCTAGCGCCAGAAATTAAAGCAGATTTGAAAGAACCTATCACCGCATTTGTGGCAGGAGCAGGTAGTGGCGGTTCTTTTGCTGGAAGTGCCAAATATTTCAAAGAACAAGATCCCAATGTTAAGGCGGTAGTCACTGAACCAGAAGGCTCCATTTTAAATGGGGGTCCCGCACATTCGCATAAAACAGAAGGAATAGGCGTCGAATTTATGCCACCATTTTTTAAAGATATCCAAATTGATGATATATTAACGATTTCTGATGAAGAGGCCTTTTTACGAGTAAAACAAATGGCAAAAGAGCAAGGCTTATTTATTGGAAGTTCGAGTGGAGCAGCGTTAGCAGCAAGCCTACAAATGGCAGAAAAATTGCCTCCGAAAAGTAATATCGTAACCATTTTTTCAGATAGTAGTGAACGTTATTTGAGTCAACATATTTATCAATAAGAAAGTGAGGAATTCAAGATGGAATTTAATACAAAACTAATACATGGTGGAACTTCGATGGATGAAACAACAGGCGGGATGTCGGTTCCTATTCATATGGAAACAACCTTCCAACAAAAAAAGATTGGGCAAAGTAAATATGATTATTCACGTTCGGGAAATCCGACCCGTGAAGCAGTCGAAGGATTGATTGCCGAGCTTGAAGGTGGCGATGCTGGATTAGCTTTTGCTTCAGGTTCAGCTGCGATTCATACGATTTTTTCTTTATTTTCTGCAGGCGATCATTTTGTTGTTGGTAACGATGTCTATGGTGGCACGTTTCGTTTGATTGATGGTGTTTTAAAACGAATGGGAATGACCTTTACAGCGGTTGATACTCGTGATTTATCGGCTGTTAGACAAGCTATTACGACAAAAACAAAAGCAATTTATTTGGAAACACCTACCAACCCACTACTTCGTGTGACTGACATTCAAGCAGTCGCTGAAATTGCGCAACAACACGGTTTATTAAGTATTATCGATAATACTTTTAGTTCTCCTTATATTCAACGGCCGTTTGAATTTGGGGTGGATATAGTTGTTCATAGCGCTTCTAAATATCTAGGTGGACATAGTGATGTGATTGCTGGTCTGGTAGTTGCTAAAGGGCAAGAATTAACTGAAAATCTTCGCTACTTGCAAAATGCGATTGGTGGTATTTTATCGCCGCATGATAGCTGGCTTTTGCAAAGAGGAATGAAGACACTCGGGTTGCGAATGCGAGCTCATCTGCAAAATGCTGAAGCTGTGTTTAATTATTTAGCTAAGCAACCGTTAGTGAATAAAATTTATTATCCTGGTGACTCTGACAATCTAGATTTTACTACAGCAAAAAAACAAATGAATGGATTTGGCGCGATGATTTCTTTTGAATTACAAGAAGGGCTTGATCCTAGCGAATTTGTAGAACAATTACAAGTGATTACTTTGGCTGAAAGCTTAGGCGCAGTTGAAAGTCTGATTGAGATCCCAGCCTTGATGACACATGGATCGATTCCTCGCGAGACTCGGTTAACTAATGGTATAAAAGATGAGTTGATTCGCCTGTCTGTTGGAGTGGAAGATCAAAAGGATCTTTTGGCCGATCTTGAACAAGGTTTCAACCATTTGAAAGGAAAATAATTATGTTAGAAACGGCTCGAGCTATTTTAAAACAAGACCCTGCTGCCCATAGTTTAGCTGAAGTTGTTTTAACTTACCCTGGGGTACGAGCGCTTTTCTGGCATAGAATTGCCTTTTATTTTGCTCAACACCGTCATCCTTTTTTAGCCAGTTTTATAAGACGTCATAATGAGCATAGCACAGGGGTATCCATTGCACCAGAAGCGCAGATAGGAAAACGCGTATTTATCGATCATGGGGTAGGTACAGTGATTGGCGAAACTGTAGTGATAGAAGACGATGTAGTCATGCTACACGGTGTGACACTAGGTTCACGTCGTATGGGAGATACAGGTAGAAGGCATCCATATATTAAGCAAGGGGCTTACATTGGTTCCAATGCGCAAATTTTAGGTCCAGTGACGATTGGCAAAGCCAGCAAAATTGGTTCAGGCGCAGTTGTTTTAGAAGACGTACCTGACTATGCGACAGCTGTAGGCAATCCAGCTCGAATTATTGAAAAATAACGAATTCATGCGACGATTTTTAATTATTAAATCTTGGAAAAAAGTCAAATTTAAAACCCTCTCAATTGTTGGATTTGTTTGCCAATTGAGAGGGTTTATCTATGCTCTTTACTTCTTAAGAACCAAACTTACTAGATCATCCACATTAACGTCACCGATGACTGTTTGATAGTCTGCTTTTTTGAAAGCTTCAGTCAAAGCACTACTTTCTAACGGAGCCCCTAGTATTGCTTTATCAAATTCTGTCAAATCAGGGTAGTTGATATCACCATAAGTTTTAAAACTAGCGATTGTATTACTACCGTCCACATCAAAATTGAATGTCACAGTTCCCACATTATTAAAATATTTCGATACATAGTAATCATAACCTGGGTTTTTTCCATAGTTCCAAGCATCCGTTCCATATTTTTCTTCAATACGGGAATCAATGATCTTCCAATCGTCTTCTGTTAAAGTATATTTCTCTATTTTATCAAAAGAATTAACATTGAAAATTCTTAATAACAGTTCTTCTTTGAACGCTTGAGTTGACATGTCTTGATATTTTTCTGGTAAGAGATCTTTGATATTAAGAATCCGCTTGTTGACTGATTTAACGCCTTTTGCTTGGATTTTTTCCTGATTAGGCGTTAAAACACGACTTGCTTGTTCATGATCTAGATCATATAGCAAGGTTCCACCAGCTGCAATAGCGTCTTGTGCTGCAACCATCGACATCCCCGAGATTTTGTGACCATTAATGGAAATATCATTTTTTCCTTTCATTTCAACATTTTCTAATCCCATTTCTTTTAAGGCTCTCATAATGGGCTCAGCATAATATTTAAAATCGCCAAAATGAGTATCTTCATCTACCACGATATTTTCAAAAATGATATTACCAAAATCATGATAGACTGCGCCACCACCGCCAGTACGACGAACGAGTGTGATATCATTTTGCTGCATATAATCCAAGTTTACTTCCGCATAAGCGTTTTGGTTAGCCCCTATAATGACACAAGGACTATTGATATACATGATTAGACCATGTCCTCTTAAACGGAGATCATTGATTAAAAAATTGTCCAGCGATTGATTAACGATTGGATCATATACCGGTTTGCCATTTCTTGATGTGTCGATAAAAAACATAAGAATCCTCCTCGAAAAAATACTTTATAATTTTATACTACTTCAAATGAAGAGAAGATGCCAGACATTATCTAATAAAAAACAAGACCTCAAAAGAACTATTCATCTTTTGAGGTCTTTTCATCTTTAGAATTGGTGTCATCCATGCTATCCATGTCATCCATGTTATTTAATGCGTATTCACAGGCTTGCAGAACGACACTTGTAAAAGTGGTATCATTTTGTTGCGCGATCTGACTAATTTGCTCATTCAAATCTTGAGGAAAACGGATGGTTTTGTTGACTGAGTCATTCTTTTCAGACTTAACTCTAAACTTATTCATGAATTCACCTCTATCCTTAATCCTTATTCTAATAGGGATCGTATTTAGCTGTATGCACGTTGTTATAAAATGCAAATTGCATTTTATAGTGATAGACTAAGCAACAATAATTAAAAGTAAGTAAATACAACTTATTTTTTTGTAAAATTTATGGAGTCAAGATGACTTAATAAATAAGACATTTT
>JAKDZT010000178.1 GCA_030462125.1 Tetragenococcus sp. | reverse complement strand
ATATAAGTTTGGTTGTTTACACCAGTCGCAGCTTGCTCATTGTCTGCTTTATCTTTATTTTTATGCACGCTATTTTCTTGCATGCCGTCTAAACGAGCTTTTAAAGTTTTATCAGTTTCGCCAGTCACGCTTGAGTTTCGTGCATCGATAACTTCATCGTCGTTTGTACTGCCTGCTATCTGATCATCAAAACGCTGCTCAATGTTTTCTTGACGACCACCAACATTTTGTGCGATATCTCTGGCTTGATTTGCAACTACGGAGGTAATTTCTTCAGCTTCTGCCATTGCTTCCCGCACATCTTTTCCGTTTGTTTTTTGTCTAACTGCTTGTGTACGTTTAGCTACACGCTCGTCAACTTCTTCTTGCTCGTAATCATCTGGAAAATCATTAGGTGTTGCATCTCTATAATCTGCTTGCTTTACCAAAAAATCACTCCTTATCTTCATTTGCTTGTTCTAATCTTTGAATTCGTTCTTCAAAATCACGATTATAAATAATTTGGTTTGCTACACTTTGTTGTACGTTCTCAATGCCTTGTTCGATTTCATTCATACGTCCATCAGACGGAATTTGCTGTCCAATAATTTGTAAATCATCTAAAATCGCTTGTATTTGATTTTGTACATTTAAATCGCCATTTTTTACTGTTTTTTGCAATTCAACAATAGTTTGCTGTGCGCTTGATAGTTCCGTACGAACTTTTTCCACTCGATTGGATTGCATGCGCACTCTATCTTGCACAATTCGCATTTGTTCTCGCTCTTTCGTGAGTGACCTTTGATATTGAGATAGCGTTAACTCTTTATCCCCGAAATTCAGCTCAGTTTCTTGCGGTGCATTAATTTTTATATTCATATCAACGACACGTAACCGCTCATCAATGTTCATGAGCGGGTTATTTACGGGATAGGTATTACCTAACCAAAAACGATCAGGATCTAAATTAAGTAAAGACAGGTCTATAACATCCAGCGTAAACTTACCTGTAGCAACAAGTTGTCTATCTAAAAATTGTTGTCCTTTTGTTTTTAAAATATTCGCTTGAGTGACTTCATCCCAAGTTTTAAAGCCACCTTGAATACCAAACTCGTCAATTAAAGCTTGTTCTGCCATAAGATATTCACGACCATTATTAACACTGGCAATCGTCAGACGTGGTTTTGATTGGCCTTGGTTCTCTTCATCATCTTCAATTCTTTCACCTCGTGGAAACAACATAGTGATAACATCTGTCGGATCTAAATCTTTCGTCATTTCTAATAGATTTTTACGCAATCGTATAGGTGTATCTCTATCTTCGCCAATTGCTTGAAGCCAATCGATATAGCGCACGTTTCCTTCTTTTCTTATCCGCAATTCGCCGCCGATATTATCACTTTCCAATAATTTGTCAGATATATTATCAAACGTGCTTTTTGTATCGTCCATAAAACGTACGTTATCGGATAAATCCGGCATATCAATAATGCCAATTTCAAATCTTTTATAATCTTCTACCTGTTCATTATGAGTTGCGATTGCTTTGCGAAATAGCTGTTCAGCTGTTCGATTCCCTGTGAATTTTTCCCAGCTTTGCACGCTATCATGTAAAAAACCTTTTTCGTCTTCGCAAATATACGATTCACTCAAAACGCGTTCGTCGTCTTGTTCAGTTGTTGGACCTAATACACGCCCTTCAAATACAACAAAATTATGCGGCACATCAGTAACTTTAATTAAAGTTCTTAAGGGTTTCATTTTCCCCCAACCCGGATTATCCGGGTAAATTGTAAAATTAAATGTGCCAATTTCATTTATTGAGGGTTTTAAGCTATCCGATTCAACTTTTAAATCATTGTTATAAGGCGATTGAATTTCAATACCGTTATTTGATTCAGGGTTTTCATAAATCATGACACGATACAATCAGATCATCTCCTTACGCCAATTAAATTCAATTGTACCGTTCCCTGTAACATTCAAAATATTTATTTTTGAAGTTAAACGAAAATCGGGATCACTTGACCACCCTTTGTCAACAAGATAGGTCACACCGTTAAAATCAATAACGAAATCTGAGGAAGCTTTTATATCAGGGCTTACTACAGTAGAGCTGTTGTTTATCAAAAAGACTTGCCGAAATACATCAATTGTTACGCTTGTTTCTTGAGCTATATCGAAATCAAAATCAAAAATATCCCAAATATCATTCCCTTCAAGTTCGTTGCTTAGCATAAACTTATATGCTTCAAATTCTACTGTTAACTCGCCTAATGCGTTACTTTCACTAAATGAGGGCTCACTTCTAACTTCTGCTAAAAAATGCCAATTAGGGTATGCATCATCGTAAAGTTCCACCATTCTGCTTTGTGTCATAAAATGGTTTATCGCACGTGTTTTTAATCGATTCATTTGTTCTTTTGTATGATTTTTCGCGTCATAAACGTTAAATGTGTAAGATAAATTTCTTGTACTCATATTTTGATCGCCATAAAGTTCTGAAAAGTCGTACTCAATATCAGAAAAAGGCACTTTTACAAGCGCCTTTTCCTTTTCTGGTTGTCCTATTTCTTTTTCTTTGATTGTTAAGCCTAAATCACGATATGAATGTAATCCGCCAAATGTTATACCATTTTGTTTCATCAAACATTAAGCCCCCTTCCTCTATATTTCGTTCTTTTACCTTGTTCAACGTCCATAGATGGACCTAACTGTTTTGACATTCTTTTGCCATTAATATACATGTTGTTGTCTTTATCCCGTACTTGAGCTAAAAGCTCTGTATTTTGTTCTGTGAGGCGGTTGTTCTCTTCGAGCAGATTAACGATCGAAGATAGATCAGAAGATCCACCAGCGTTAAATAATGAACTTACACCGCCTAACCTGCTCGACAAGTTCGCGGACATATTGCTAGACAATTGATTCAAGCCGTTAACTGCTTGGTTAATCATGCTTGAACCGTTATTTGACATGTATTGTAATGCCTGCATAATCAGTTCCATAGCACGCTTAGGCTTGGTTAACGGCAAAATCGTTTCAGGTTTATTACCTTCCCCTAAGCGATATAAACCATCTTTATTGATAGTTCCACCGTTTTCAAAACGTGGATGTCCTCTTGGACCCCAACCGCCATTTGGTGCAATATCGTTCTTCCAGTTGGAATTATTAAAAAATGCTAATAATTGATGGAATCCTTTAAAGATATTTTTGTGCTTACCGTAAGCAAATGTGTCAAAAGTCGATTGAATATATTGTAATAGCCCTTTTGCGCCACCTGAACCGTTTGTCGAGTTAACGTCATGAATTTTTTGCTTTACTTTTTGATTTCCACCAGATTCGGCTTGAATCATTTTTGCAATTTGGTTAACCTGGCTGCCACTAACGCTAGTTTTCATTTGTTTAGCAGCTTTGCGAATCTGTGATTTCCAGTTTCCTGCTGCACCGCCACCGTCTTTACTGATATCTCCTTTACCTAAAGCACCAGAGATATGCAAGTGGTCCATATGACCACCATATGGCCAGTGTTTCCAAGAATTTGTTTTCCCTTGGCCGCCATCGCCTGTACGGTCTTTAATACGGTTCAAAGCAATAACATATCCTACTTGGTCTTTAAAGTTATTAAAAGCCCAGTTGGCAGGATCAACGTATTTCTTACTACCGTTCATCCCTGATGGGTACGCTACGTCAATTGCTTGTCGTTTACCATGGTGATTGGGATCTCCTGGACGGTAGCCGGAAGTAATGCCTGCCATGTTAAATTTCTTAACAACTTTATTTGCGATATCGACTAGGTATTTAAATACGCCGTTACCTTTGCCGCCTTTTTGTATCTCGCCGTCAAAGTCACCGCCACCTGCATCATCAAACCAGGATGTAAATAAATCTTTCGCAGCGGTTTTAATTTTTTTAAACATCGCACCCATCATATCGGATGGGAGAGAGCCTTGAATCCAGTCAAAATCAACGCCAAATGCTTTGATCACTTTATCAACAAGTTTTCCGGGTTTACTTACCCAGTCCCAGACGTCACCTACTTTGTCAGCTAACCAATCTTTACTTTTGCCGACTGCATCTTTTGCTTTGTTAAATGCGCCAGAGGCAAAGTCCTTGGTTTTATCCCACCAAGTGCCGTTAGCAAAAGCAGGCATGCCGTTTAACATAGCATGTGTTTGCGTACCGTTATAAACGGAGGAACCTTTAGGTAGATAAGCCGTAGAATCACGGTCAGGTGTCATAAACATTTTTCCGTTTGGATAACGAATCATTTCGTTTCTAAAACCGCCTGGTCCGTTACCTTTTCCTTTGTCTCCCACAGTGGCTAAAGTGTCTTGGTTGACTTTAC
>JAKDZT010000029.1 GCA_030462125.1 Tetragenococcus sp. | reverse complement strand
AAAGCAAAGCTTAGTTATAAGTCTTCTATCTTTATTTCTTTACTTTATATGAGTAGCTCGATGATTTCATATTTTGCTCTATCACAAAATATGACAAGCTGGGGAGCTGCATTTATTCCTTTTATTTATATTCCAGCTATCAGAGTAATTCGAGATCCTCAAAACCCTATAAAACCTATAGAATTAGCTCTTGCAGTTACGAGCGTAGGTTTTTTACACAACTTAACGTTATTTTTTGGTATTCTTTCAAGTGCTCCTTTTTATGTTATAGGTTTCTTCCGCGCTAATCATAAAGGAAAAATGGTAAAAGATTTTTTTGTTGCCGTTTTATTAACAATTCTATTAAATATTAATACATTAATAGGTTTCGCAGAAGTCTATCTAACAAACGAATTAGTTTACCCTAAATTTTTTGAAGATGTACTTTCTTATACTATCTATTTTGATATTGGTGATAATACTTATTCAAGTTTAGGTTTAATTTTTTCTTGTATTATGTTATTTCAAATTTTTTATTTGTTCATTAATTGGAAAAGTACTTCTATTTTGGAAAGGCTCCTTACACTCGTTGGGGCATTTTTCTTACTTCTTTCGTCTAATTTTTTGCCATGGGAAGATATTTCTCAGCACACTAACCTGGTGCGAATTATTCAATTTCCAAGGAGATTTTCTTTAGTCGCTTACGTTTTCCTTTTAATAAGTTTTGCCTTTACTTTAGAAAACAACGTAAAAGGTTTAAGTAAGGCCAATAAAAAAATTGTTTACCCAATTTTATGTATGATTTCTTTTTTTATGATTGCTAATGTCAACTCCAAGGTATTACAAAGCGCTGAAGCTTGGGAAACTGATAATCCTACCGCGGCAGGAAATAACGCTGACTGGGCGACTACAGATGACCCCGATGAATTGCGTAAAGGCTTTACTAGTGGTAGGTACGAGGATGCATTTAAAGTTATCCAAAAGCCAACGCCGGATTATTTACCTTTATTAAATGATACAACTCAAGAGGAATTGGAGGAACAAGGAGGATACAACTTGTATGGCGATCAAGTTATTAATAATGAGCTCAATGTGTCCAAAACAACGGATAATAGAAATAGACTTGTTTTAACCTGGGAAAGTAATGGAAATGAAAAAGAAGTGTTACCAGCAGTTGTTTATGAGTGTAGCCAAATTAATTTTAATGGAAATAACTTTACTTCAAGCCAAATAGCTAAAACTGATTTAGGAGCCCCTATTGTCGAAACTAAAAATGGAACAAATAAATTTGTGGTTAGCTATGAGCCATTGGTTAATACAACTTTACTACTAGTGATTAAATTCTTCACTATAGGTTTTTTAGTTATTTTTGTTTTTGTAAAAGGGTTAAGAAAATTTTTTGAGGATAGAAATCAAAATAGCGAATAAAATTTATGAAGAGCGAGGTTTTATTAGTGGTATTTCGGTTATATTTAAAAAATGAATAGGTGTTCGTAAGGAGAGCTATTAATGGAAAATATAAATAACGTTGGGGTAGGTAGTAGAGTGGCAAAAGAAAGAAAAAAGCGAAAAGAAAAGAGAGTAAAAAGTAATTTTTTCATTTTGCTTGCTGTCTTTATTTTCTATTTAGTCGTTGCTTGGCTATTGATTCCTTCTGGTGATGATTGGGCTTGGGGAGGAGATATTGGACAAGCTCGTCTAGATAATCATTTTGATGCGTATAATGGGCGATATTTTGGTAATATTGTTGAAATGATTATTACTCGAAGTATGTTGGCCCGATTGTTGATTTATTCTGTTGTTAATACTGGCATTGTTTTTTTAGTTAGAGAAATCCTAGAGCGAAAAGTGGCTTATGTTTATTGTTTTTTAGTTGTTTTATTTTTACCTGTTAGTTTTTATAGCCAAACTTATGGCTGGTTAGCTGGGTTTGCTAATTATAATACTTCGACTTTCTTGTTTTTATGGATTATTTATCTGGTTCTAAAAAATAAAATTAGTTTCCTTTCATTAGCTAGTATTTTTGTTTTATCCTTGTTGGCGCAACTTTTTATTGAAAACTTGGCTATTGCTAGCATTTTTATAGCAGCTATTGGTTTAATAATTGCTATCATCTTAAAGGAACAAATTTGGCCTTACCTTAGTTGGTTAATAGGCTCTGTTACGGGAGCATTAATCATGTTTTCCAATAGCGCTTACCATATGGAAAATAATATGCGTGGCTTTTCAAATGCTGACATTCATACTTTTAATACTATGTTACTTACGGATTGGACTGAGCTATACGTTAAACAGAATGCTTTACTTTTAATTTTGTTTAGTATTGTGTTGTATTTGTTAACGGAAAAGAAAAGCTTAGGAAAACTTGTGCTTTACTTTTTGCCATCGGGGTATTTTATGCTGCGTTACTTGTTGAATATATCTTGGCATCAACAATCAATGGTGATGCTAGTATTTGAATTAATTTTAATTCTTATTTTTTTGGCTACGTTGATTGTTGTTATTAGTAAGTCATCGATTCCTTTTTCTAGTAAACGTCGTTCGTTTAGTTATATTGCTATCTCATTGTTATTAGTTGCGCCGTTTTTGATTGTTACGCCTTTTGGACCTAGAAATATTTTGACTTCCTATGTTTTTTTGGGCCTAGCGTTATTTGAATTAGTTATCCATATAAAAATAAGCTTAGCAAGTCAGTTAAGTAAAGAAATAGCATTAACATTAGTGATCTGTACTAGTCTTTTTACGATTGGTTTGCATGGCGTAAATAAATATGAGGAAAGCCAACGTATTACGTATCTAAATCAGCAGTTGCGATCAGGACAAAATGAAGTAGAACTTAAACGCTTGCCATATGAATTTATAGGACACGATCTAACGCCTCCTGATGGTAGCGTACAAGGCGATCGTCAAAAAGTACATCATAATGTTTCTTTGGATACGAAGTTCAATATTGTTAATTATTATGATCCTTCGTTAGATAAATTATTAGAAGAAAATGATGAAAGCAAAAATTAAAATCCTAAAAAATATTTTATTTGGATGTACTTTCAGGTATAATAGGACAAGTTGGAACTATGAAGATTAGGAGGCGTTGTTTTGAGCGATAAGAAGCAATCAGAAGACAACCAAACTTCAAATAAAACTGAAAAACCAAATGACAAACCAAAAGACGTGAAAAATCGTAAAAAACGTAGGAAAAAAGAAGATCGTATCGTACACAAGGTTGTTTGGGTCGTTGTTTTAGCTTTGGTCGTTGTAGGGCTGATTTTTGGTATTGTTACTTATAATTATGTGAAATCTAGTATTAAACCATTAGATCCTAATAGTGAAGAATCCATTGCAGTAACAATTCCTAATGATTCTTCAAACAAAATGATTGGTGAAATTTTGGAAGAAGAAAATGTCATTAATAGCGGCATGGTTTTTAATTATTACATGAAATTTAATAACCAAGATGGTTTTCAAGCTGGGGAATACGTATTTTCACCAAGTATGACACTTAACGAAATTGCTGAGAGCCTGAAAAATGGTGAAAGTGCAGTTAACGAAGCGCAAATCACGATACCAGAAGGCTACGATGTTGAACAAATTGCTTCTGGGATTGCCAAACAAACAGAGTTCAGTCAAGAAGAATTTCTTGATTTAATGAATGACGAGGATTTCTTTAGTGAATTACAAGAAACATATCCAGATTTATTGGATGATGCAGCAGAGGCTGAAGACGTTCGTTATCGCTTGGAAGGCTACTTATTCCCAGCAACCTATGATTATCAACCGGATATGAGTTTAGAAGAGCTTGTAGAGCAAATGGTCGCAACGACTGATGCTACTCTAGAAGATCATTATGATGAAATCGAAGATTCTGATTTAGATGTGCAAGAGACATTAACGGTGGCCTCTTTAGTAGAAAAAGAAGGGGTAAC
Source organism: Tetragenococcus sp. (assembly GCA_030462125.1). GTDB lineage: Bacteria > Bacillota > Bacilli > Lactobacillales > Enterococcaceae > Tetragenococcus. Next base: position 14,057 of record JAKDZT010000029.1, on the reverse strand, counting down.
AGAAGACGACCGCAAGAACATTGCTCAAGTTTTCTTTAACCGGACAGAGGCAGATATGCCACTGCAATCAGATATTTCAATCTTGTACGCTTTAGGTGAACATAAGGAAACCGTTACTTATGAGGATCTTGAAGTTGACTCTCCATATAATTTATACCAAAATGTAGGTTACGGACCAGGCCCATTTGATAATCCAAGTGAAGACTCCATTGAAGCAGTCTTGGACCCGACAGATAATGATTACTATTACTTTGTAGCGGATGTGTCCACAGGTAATGTTTATTATGCAGAAACTTATGAGGAACACAACGAATTGATAGATAAATATATGGATGATTAAAAAACGTTTACAAAGTTAAGCCGAAATTAGGTTTACAATTTAAAAAAATAATGGTAATCTTTTGTGGACTTGAAAAGATTACCATTATTTCTTTTTAAAAATATACGTAAAAGTAATTTATGAAGGAGATTTTATTTATGGCAGAAGAAAAAGTTTATCCAATGACGCCAGAAGGTAAAAAACAATTGGAAGATGAGTTAGAAGAATTAAAAACGGTTAAACGCGGTGAAATTATTGAGCGTATCAAAATTGCTCGTGGTTTTGGGGATCTTTCCGAAAATTCGGAGTATGAATCCGCTAAAGACGAACAAGCTTTTGTTGAAGGTCGCATTACTACCATAGAGAACATGCTGCGTTTTGCTGAAATTGTCGACAGCGACGAGTTCGATAAAGATGAAGTATCGATCGGAAAAACGGTTGTGTTCAAAGAATTGCCAGATGAAGAAGAGGAAGAATATAAAATCGTAGGAAGCGCCGAATCTGATCCATTTGCCGGCAAGATTTCTAACGATTCGCCCATTGCTCAAGCTTTAATTGGTAAAAAGGTTAACGATGAAGTAACGATCGAAACACCTAATGGTAATATGAAAGTAAAAATTGTTAGCGTAAAAGATAGCTAAAGTAAAGTAGGAGTGAACCTTTAAGGTTTATTCCTATTTTTTCAGCCGCAAGACGGATGAGCCTCAACTTTCTTTATAGTAAAGTATAGGAAATGATGTTTTAAGGTGAGGAGTGAATTGCGTGAAAAAACCAGGACGATTTTTCTTTGTCGTTGAGAGTTTGTTGTTATTAATCGTTATTTGGCAAACAATTCAAAATCCACTTTTGCTCTTATTGGTTGGCTCAGGGCTCCTTTTTATTTATCTTGCTTTACGTCGTAAAAGAAAACCAAAAACGAGTAATTTTAAATTATTTTTGGGGATTATCCTCATTTTATTTGGTTTGCTTAATAACCCTGCAGTTTGGGTGATGTTAGTTTTTACCATTCTTTTCATTGGTTTAAAAGGAATCGAGATTTCCGGGATTGATTTTTCTAACTATGGTTTTTGGAATAAAAAACAAATGATTATGGTACAAACAAAAGAGACTGAAAATCACGATGGGAAGAAGAAAAAACAGCAATGGTTAGGGAATGAACGCATTGGTAATCACGTTTATGAATGGGATGATATCAATTTAAACGTGTTGTCAGGCGATACGATTATTGATTTAGGGAATACGATTTTACCCAAATGTGACAATGTTGTTTTGCTTAGAAAAGGAATTGGTCGGACTAGAATATTGATTCCCACAGGGATTGGTGTACAATTAGAGCATACGGCTTTAATGGGCGCTGTTTCATTTGAAGATTATGAGACAAAATTAAGGAATGAAACACTTACTCTTTATAGCAAAGAATATAGTGAAAGTTCACGTCGCTTAAAAATTGTAACAAATACGTTAATTGGTGATATTGAGGTGTTCCGTGTATGACAAGTAGGAAATCACGAAAAATGCTAGCAGCATTCAGTAGTCTTCTTGCTTTTTTAATTATGTTGATTATTTTGGTTTTCTACATGCTGGGAACAGGGCAAGAACAACGTTGGTTACAAATTTTTCAAGTGCGAGTTGCTTATGTGCCAATTATATTTTATTTAATTGGGATTGCGCTAGTGAGTGGGTTGATTACTTTTAGCGTGCTTACTTATTATCAAAAAAAAGAAATGACACCTATCGCTGAAAGAATGCGTTTATTAGCTAGCGGTAATTTTGAAGATTCACTTTTAAATCACTTGAGTATGGATGCAAATGAAAATAATGGACACGCTACGATTTACCAAGATATTTTTACCATTAAAGAAAAAATGAAGGATATGTCTAGTCAGCTGCAAATTTTAAATGCTCGCCCACAATATATTGATGGACAAACCAAAGAAGAGATACTTGAAAATGAAAGACATCGTTTAGCAAGAGAATTGCATGATTCTGTCTCACAAGAATTATTCGCTGCGATGATGATGATGTCAGCTATCACAGAACAAGCAAAAGAATCTGATATACCAGAAGCACAACAAAAACAGTTACAGATGATTTCATCAATTATTAATACTTCGCAGTCGGAAATGCGTGCTTTATTATTACATTTACGTCCAGTCACTTTAGAAGAAAAAAGCTTGAAAAAAGGAATAGAGCAATTGCTGCGTGAATTACAAAGCAAGATCACACTTACCATGACGTGGGATATTGAAGACTTAGAAATTCCACGTCATATTGAAGATGAACTGTTTCGCGTCGTGCAAGAATTGCTATCTAATACCTTGCGTCACTCTAAGGCGAATGAGCTAGAAGTTTACCTTCATCTTATTGATCAGAATATTTTACTACGCGTGGTTGATGATGGCGTTGGTTTTAATCCCAAACAAAAGGAAAGTGCGGGTAGTTATGGTTTACGTAATGTACGTGAGCGTATGGCAGCTATTGGCGGAACAGTTAAAGTGATTAGTTTTAAAGGACAAGGAACAAGTATCGAAATAAAAATTCCTTTACTTGAGGAGGTTTTTGGTAAATGATCAGTGTTTTATTAGTGGATGACCATGAAATGGTCCGTTTAGGGGTGTCTTCTTATTTATTAGTTCAAGAAGATATTGAAGTTGTTGGCGAAGCAGTGGACGGCAGAGAAGGTTACGAAAAAGCCATGCAACTGCGGCCGGATGTTATTTTGATGGATTTAGTTATGGACGAAATGGACGGCATTGAAGCTACTCAGCTTATCTTAAATGAGTGGCATACAGCTAAAATACTAATTATTACAAGTTTTATTGATGACGAAAAAGTTTATCCAGCAATGGAAGCAGGAGCTGCTGGTTATTTGCTGAAAACTTCAAGTGCTGCTGAAATCGCTGATGCGATCCGTGCAACTCAGCATGGGGAACGAGTGCTTGAATCTGAAGTGTCAGACAAAATGAAACAAAAAAAATCCTATGAAGATGCGCAATTACATGAAGAATTGACCATCCGCGAAAAAGAGGTTTTAATGTTGATTGCAGAAGGAAAGAGCAATCAAGAGATTGCCAATGAATTATTTATTACCTTAAAAACCGTGAAAACACATGTATCAAATATATTATCAAAATTAGAAGTGGAAGATCGTACACAAGCAGCGATTTATGCTTTTAAGCATAATTTAATCAACTAAAGGAGAACATCATGAAACAAAATTATGCTATTATCGGATTAGGTCGTTTTGGTGGGAGTATCTGTCGAACTTTGATAGACTCAGGCCAAGAGGTTTTAGCTATTGATAGTAGTGAAGAACGAGCGAATGAATATATGAATATTGCCACACACGTAGTCGTGGGGAATGCTCAAGATGAGATGACGCTACGTTCACTGGGGATCCGTAACTTTGATCAAGTGATTGTAGCCATTGGTGAGGATATCCAAGCTAGCATTTTAGTCACCTTAATGGTTAAAGAAATGGGCGTGCCAAGTATTCTAGCTAAAGCTCAAAATGAATATCATGCTCGTGTGTTAGAAAAAATTGGCGCGGATCGAGTGGTCCACCCTGAGCGTGATATGGGGGCACGGATTGCTCATAAGATGGTCTCTAGCAATATTTTAGATTATATCGAATTATCTGATGAATTTTCTTTAGCTGAAATCCGCGTAAGAAACAAGAAATTCTTTAACAAGACCTTGTTAGAGATGGATTTTCGACAAGGTTTTGGCTTGACTGTGGTAGCGATTCGTCGTCACAATGGAGAAGTTGTTGCTTCTCCAGCAGCAGAAGAAATTGTGCGCGAAAACGATCATTTGTTAGTCATAGGGAACACAGATGAAGTTGACTTATTAGATGGAAAACTGAATGAATAGAGGAAGGGAAGGACGTCAATGAAATTAACAGTTACACCAGAAGCATTGGACTGGTTTAAAAGAGAATTTGATTTAGAGCCTGGTAGAGGAATTGAGTTTTTCGGAAAAGCCTATGGAAGTACACAAGTACATGATGGTTTTTCCGTCGGTATGTCGGTTGATCAACCGGAAAATCCTATAGCAAAAGAAGAAATTGACGGCATGTTATTTTTTGCAGAAGAAGAAGACGATTGGTTCTTTAAAGGCTATGATTTAACAGTGGATTATAATAAAGAATTAGACGAACCAAAATATATTTTCACAGAAAATTAATGATGGAAAAGGTCGAGTGCTGTGTATGATGTGGCGCTTGGTTTTTTTAAAGAAAATAAATAAGGTTCATTTTTTTATGCTATAATAAAAGAAATAATAAAGAAAGATGTTGTGTATGTTAGTCATTTTAATTTTTTTACTTTTACTATCTTATATTCCGCTGGCAAAAAATAATCGAAATATTTTTTCGGGGCTCTTTTTAATAAGTGGAGGATATATCCTCTTATCATTTATTTTATGGCGCAATTTTAATCGTGCATTTTTAAATTTTCCAGCGTTGTTGTATTCTCCAATAAATAATCCGCAGAATATGATGTTGTGTGCCATTGCTGCATTTATAATATTTTGTTTATTGCAATTATATATTATTATCACAAACAAAGGTTACATTATACGGAGTAACTATTTCCATAAATGGCAATGGTTAGCTTTCCTTCTTTTGGTGCTTTTCGTTTTTGCTGGTAGTTTAGTTTATACAAGTAGCTATTGGACCATGCATGATATGGGCAATGTCCGTTTTGATCAAATTGTTTATATATTGAGCCAGCCTTTAAGTGGGACAGACCCTTTAAAAGTGCGAGAATTTATTGCTAGACCTTTATTTTCAGCAATTGGTTTTGCGAGTATCAGCTTGACAGTAGTCTATTTTTTAGCAACGCATCAAGTGATTTTAAAAAAAGATAAACCAATAAAAAGACAAAAAGTTTTAACGCCTGTTTTCCTTTTCTTAGGAGTATTGATGCTTTCTTCAGGGTTGACTTTAGCTATTAGAGAAATTGGCTACGCGGATGTTAAAGCTTATTATTTCGAAGATACAGAAATTTATGATGATAACTATGTCGATCCAACAACTGTTGATTTGCAATTTCCTGAGAAAAAGCGAAACATGGTCTATATTTTTCTAGAATCAATGGAAAGTAGCTATGCTGATAAAAGTACAGGAGGTATTGAAGAAGACAACCTTATTCCCAATTTGTCTGATTTAGCTTTAAAAGAAGGCACTCAATTCTCTAACGCTGAAGAAGGGCAGCTAGGAGGGATGATACAAATTCCTGGGGCCAATCAAACCGCTAGTTCTATGGTGGCGCAAACTTCAGACACTCCCCTAAGAGCAAGTAACGGCGTCTTAGATGTTAATTCTTATGGTAAAGAAGAACCTAGTGCTTTTTTCCCGGGTGTATTTAGTTTAGGTGAGATACTAGAACAAGCAGGATATAATCAAATGCTATTTATGGGATCAAAAGCTGAATACGCGGGCAGAAAAGCTTACTTTCAACAACATGGAAATTATGAAGTTCGTGATTATCATTGGGCACAAGAACAAGGTTTAATACCTGACGATTATTATGAATGGTGGGGCTATGAAGATGACAAACTCTTCGATTTTGCTAAAGATTCATTAACAGAAATGGCTGATGAAAAAGAACCGTTCAATTTTACTATGTTGACGGCAGATACGCATTTTGAAGATGGTTATGCCACAGAAGAAACGCCCGACCTTTTTGGTGACCAATACAGTAATGTGATTCATGATTCAGACCAAAAAATTCAAGAGTTTATCGATTGGATGAAAACTCAGCCATTTTATGAAGACACGACGATTGTGTTAGTGGGAGATCACTTGACGATGGATAAAGACTTTTTTGAAGATATCGATCCAAATTATCAACGAAGTGTTTATAATGTCTTTTTAAATACAGGTGAAAACGAGGGTCAAGCTCACGATCGCCTGTTCAGTGCTGTAGATATGTATCCATCGACTTTAGCAGCCTTAGGCGTGCAAATTCCAGGGGAGAGGCTTGGTTTAGGAGTCAATCTTTTTTCTGATGAAAAAACTTTAATGGAACAAATGGGGCCTGAAAAATTTGAATTAGAAATGACAAAACGATCAGACTATTATGACAAGTATTTAATGCAAGGCTCGGATTATGATATCGAGCAAAATGCAGAAAACTAATATCAATTTGGAAATGTAAAATTTGCTTCATTTTTCGGCTAAAATGTTATAGTTAGATAAAAAATAGAATTTATTAGGAAGTAGGAGGCTTTTTGTATGTTGTCCATCGTTGTTCCTTGTTTTAATGAACAAGAATCTTTACCTTACTTTGTAAAAGAAGTAGAAGAGGTTACATCAACGCTTGCGCATTCGGTTGAATATATTTTTGTAAATGATGGTTCTAAAGATCATACATTGGAAAGTTTACGGGAATTATATGAAAAAATGCCTGACCGGGTGCGCTACATTTCTTTTTCAAAAAATTTCGGTAAGGAATCGGCTTTATACGCTGGCTTGCAAGCAGCTAGGGGCGATTTAATTACGCTGATGGATGCGGATTTGCAGGACCCTCCAGAGTTATTGCCGCAGATGATCGAGCGTATTGAAACCTCAGATGTTGACTGTGTGGGAACGAGGCGTCAAGATCGGAATGGCGAACCTGCGATTCGTAGTTTTTTTGCTCGTCTATTTTATAAATTAGTTAATAAATTTGGCGATACAGAAATGATTGATGGGGCGCGTGATTTTCGTCTAATGACGCGTCCTATGGTAGATTCGATCTTAGCAATGTCAGAATATAATCGGTTTTCTAAAGGGATATTTAGCTGGGTAGGTTTTAACACGGAATATATTTCTTATGAAAATCGAGAACGTGTCGCTGGTGATACCTCGTGGTCTTTTTGGAGTTTATTTAAATATTCGATAGATGGTATTGTCAATTTCTCTGACGCGCCGTTGACATTGGCTGCGCTTGTAGGAGCCTTTTCTTGTATTGTTGCGGTCCTCGCACTCATTTTTATCATTATCCGTGCCTTATTATTTGGAGACCCAACATCGGGTTGGCCTTCACTTGTATCGATCATCCTGCTTATGGGAGGAATACAACTACTATTTCTAGGTATTATTGGAAAATATATTGGTAAAATTTTTCTGGAAACAAAAAAACGCCCCATTTACATTGTGAAAGAAACAGAAGAAGATTTAAAAAAAGAAGAAAAGTGATCCATTCAAGTGGACCACCTTTCTTCTTTTTTAGTACCCAGATGTAAGTGAAACTTCATTTTGTGTGAGCTGTTCTTCTTTTACAAAATTTGTAAAGTTGTTGAAGAAGATCGTCATAAATTTCTTTTGAAAATGGGGCGTAAAGCCAGAACTATGAGGCGTAATAAGTATGTTTTCTAGTTCCCATAATGGATGATCTGCCGGCAACGGTTCTTCTTCAAAGACATCAGTGGCAGCAAACGCAATTTCTTTTGTTTGCAAAGCTCGGAATAAAGCTTGCGTGTCCACACTTGGACCTCTACCTACATTGATAAAAGTAGCACTTGCTTGCATACTTTTGAAAAAATCATCGTTATACAAATGGTAGGTATCATCTGTCAGTGGCAAAATATTAATTACCATATCAGCTAGTTCAGCTTGAGTGGGAAGTTCATTTAACGAATAAGTTTCTTTGAAATGTTCGATAGCTCTTCCGTTAGTATTAATGCCAATGGTCTGAGCACCAAAAAACTCAAGATAATTCGCCAATTGTTGTCCGATTTTACCTGTACCAACAATTAATATACGCAAATCTGGTAAGGTTGCATAATTACTTGCTAATTGCCACTTTGCATGCTGTTGATTTTGTATGGCATCAAAAATACCACGGCTTTGCATGAAAATAATCGCTAACAAGTGGTCAGTAATTGATTGCGCGTGAACACCACTTGAATTCGAAAGTTTTATTTCGTATTTTCTAAATTGATCTAGTGGCAAATAATCAACACCAGCTGAAATAGATTGTACCCATTTTAAGGGGGTGCCCTCATATAATAATTGTTCGTTCCAATTTTTACGCCACCCTATCGTGATTTCGACTTTTTTCCAGTCTTCACTGGTAGTCAATTCATCTTCAAGGACAAAATGATAATCGCTATCAATCTCATTCATTTTTTCTCCGAATTCTTCACGAAATGGACGATCTGATAAAATATACTTTGTCATGATAACAACTCCTTTACCTTCCAGTATACAATACTTAAAAGAAAAAGACATTTCCAAAATTTTGGAAATGCCCTATGGTTACTCCATTTTTTCCTCGTTTTTAATAGCTCGCATAAAGATAAAGAACGCAAGAATCGCAACAAATGTGGTGCTATCAAATCTAGCAGAAAAGCTATTAATAACTGCACCTATAATAACTGGAAGTGTTGCGCTGGCGATCATAATTTTCAAGTTATCTAAAAAGCGATTTTTAACCCGGCGAATACGGCTATATAGGTTTCCGATAATCGTTGTAATCAAAAATGTAATAATTAGATTAATAAAAGAAGGATACGCGGCAACAACCAAGATTATTAAAGGTGTCCACCAAGGGAGATTACTTTGGCTTAATTCGTCTCGAAGTTCTTCTCCTGATAAATTTTGCAGCCGTTCTTCGTCATAAGAAAATTCAAATTGATTGTCACCAAGGACGGCTTCTGTTGCTTCATTTGATTGAACACTTAAGACAGCTTCGTTTTGTAAAAGGCCCACGCTCAAGAAATTGCCAATCATATCGCTTGAAATATCTTCTGGTGTTCGTTGGCCCTCTGGATCAAAAGTGAAGATGATGGAATCTGTTTGGTAAATAAAACCATCTTGTTCTTGGGTTTGCATTTCACCATCTTCAATGGTGAAATCTGGGATTTGCTCGGCAATTTGTTCGCCATCTGATTGGATATCAGAAAAAACATTGCCCACTTGGATTGTAATCGGTATAGCAGCAATCAAACTCAGTAACAACAAGTAGAGAATGATTTTACCAAAACCAATTTTTTTAGCATTTTTTAATTTATTAAAATGCAAAACTGAATTTTTTGCTAGTTGAAGCAAAGTCATAACTTAACCTTCTTAATTTTAGTTTTATTCATATCCTTTATTTTATCTAACTAAAAGTGAGAAAACAAGAAGAATCACTAACTTAATTCTAAAAGTAACAATCGGATAAATAAAATAGTAGTCAAAGCACCTTTTTATAGTTAAAATAAAAAAGGAAGTTTTTACTTCAAATTCTGTAAATGAGTGATATGATATTGTGTTGTGAGGTGGCAAGGTGAAACAGTTAATAAGAAGACTTAAAGAAGATAAAGAGTTACAAGAAATTATTACCTATTTATTTTTCGGCGGAATGACAACTGTCGTAAATTTTCTGGTCTTTTTTCTGACCAGGAATCTGTTTGGTTGGAATCTTATCCTATCAAATACGCTTTCTTGGGTATTTTCTGTGTTATTTGCTTTTACAACAAATAAAAAATGGGTGTTCAAATCAAAAACTACGAGTATTAAGTCATTCTTAATGGAATTAAGCAAATTTTTCTTTTATCGAATTGTTTCTTTTGGCATTGATATGGGATGTATGCTACTTTTCATTGATGTCTTTAAAATGGGCGAATTTTGGGCAAAACTTATTACCCAGACGATTATTGTGATTGCCAATTATGTATTTAGTAAGTTTTTGATTTTTACTTCAAAAAATATCTGAGTTTTAAAAGGGAGTAAGTGACAATGCAACATTTTCGTCATTTAAAAAATTGGCTTGAACGTAAGAAATTGTGGGAGTTTGTTGCTTACCTCTTTTTCGGTCAATTAGCCACCATTGTCAATATTGTCGTTCATTTTTTATGTATGGGAATTTTCCATGCGCATTACATGACGGCAACTATTATTTCTTGGTTTTTAGCAAATGTCTTTTCTTTTGTAACCAATAAACTATGGGTCTTTCATGCGAAGTCTACTAACCGAAGGGCTTATTGGAGGCAATTCCTAAACTTTATGTTCTTTCGTTTATTTGCCTTAGGAATTGATATGAGCAGCATGTATTTATTGAGAGAATGGATAAAACTTGGTAATGGTTTGGCGAAAGTCCTTACACAAATTTTAGTAGGGATTGCGAATTATTTTTTCAGTAAATTTTTGGTGTTCAGAAAAATTTCTTGAAACAAGGAGCATTTACTTTGAATAAAATCACTTTCTTTGATAATCTTTAATTGTAATAAATAAGTATGATTTTAGGAGGAATTTAGAAATGGCTTACACTTTACCAGATTTACCTTATGCCTATGATGCTTTAGAACCTTACTTTGATGAAGAAACGATGCATTTGCATCATGACAAACATCACAACACTTATGTGACAAATTTAAATGCTGCTATTGAAAAACATCCTGAATTAGGAGAAAAAACGGTAGAAGATTTAGTCGCTGAATTGGATCAAGTTCCTGAAGATATCTATACAGCGGTTCGTAACAACGGTGGCGGACATGTAAACCATGCTTTCTTTTGGAAAATCTTATCGCCAAATGGCGGCGGGGAACCTACAGGTGCATTAAAAGAAGCCATTGATAAAGAATTTGGTAGCTTTGACGCTTTCAAAGACGAGTTCAAAACAGCTGCAACAGGACGCTTTGGTTCTGGTTGGGCTTGGTTAGTTTTGGACAACGGGAAATTAAAAATTACTTCAACGCCAAATCAAGACTCTCCATTAACGGACGGCCAAACGCCAGTAATTGGCCTAGATGTTTGGGAACATGCTTACTATTTGAAATATAAAAATGTAAGACCTGATTACATTGCGGCTTTCTGGCACATCGTTAATTGGGATCAAGCAAATAAAAACTATGAAGCAGCAAAATAAGTTTCATTGTTTTCATTTAAAACCTCTCGTTAAAAAGGCGGGAGGTTTTATATCATATTAAGATTTTGCAGAGGGGTTTGCGGTTTTGGAAAAGAAAAAAATCACGACAAAAGACCAATTAGATGATTTTTACCCAGTTTTAGCGAAAATTTGGCGCGAAGTATTTACGCCGATTATTGGTAGTAACCAAGTAGAATACATGTTAGCAAATTATCAGAGCAAAGAATTAATCATGCAAGAAATTGAAGCAGGTGTTCATTATTATGCGCTAGTATTAGATGATGAATACGTTGGTTATATTGCTTATGAAGTAAGACCAGATTATTTGTATTTAAGTAAAATTTATATTGTTGCGAAATATCGTAATCAAGGATTAATGCGCGAAGTTTTCGCATGGCTTGATGAATTAGCCGCTAATCATGGGTTAAAACAACATTTACGTGTGAATCAAGGAAATACACAAGCGATACGTGTTTATCAACATCTGGGTTTTTCTTTGATAAAAGAAGAAATTACTGACATTGGTACAGGATACCAAATGGTGGATTATGTTTTCGAAAAGGAATAATTTGTGAAACAATTTTTTAACATTTTTTACGTAAAGTTGCTATTTTTTAGATTTTTTGGTATCTTCAATATATTAAAAATAAAAGAGGGAATAACATGAAAAGAGTAATTACATACGGCACCTTTGATTTGTTGCATTACGGACATATTAATTTGTTACGTCGTGCTAAAGAACAAGGGGACTACTTGATTGTCGCATTATCAACAGACGAATTTAACTGGAAAGAAAAACAGAAAAAATGCTATTTTGATTATGAAAAACGTAAACAATTACTTGAAGCTATTCGTTACGTTGATTTAGTAATCCCCGAAGAAGGATGGGGACAAAAAGTGAAAGATGTCCAAGAATATCATATTGACACTTTTGTTATGGGCGATGACTGGGTAGGCGAATTTGATTTTATTGAAGAACAAACACCTACGACTGTTGTTTATTTACCTAGGACTCCTGAAGTCTCCACGACGCAAATCAAGAATGATTTAAAGTTAAATTAAGCAAAAAGCCGAGTTTGCTCGGCTTTTTTGTTGAAATTGTCTCACTGCTTTTTAACTAGCGAGATAAATTTTCTATTTGCTAGGTATTAAAAAATTGCTAAATTAGATCGTAGTTTTTTTCATGGTATTCTTTTTATAAAAAAAATATGCTATGATATAAATGTTTTTGATGAGTAAAGAGTAGTAAGAATGGATGGATAAAGTGAAAAACGATGCTGTAAAAGTACGGTCTACTTTAGTGACTAAAGAGTATGATCTGTATAAGAAAAAATCAGATAAAATAAAATCGCTTTTTAAATTTACTCGTGGTAATATCCCACGTTTTTGGGCTTTAAAGGGAGTAAGTTTTGAAGTTAAAGATGGCGAATCGATTGGGCTCATTGGGATCAATGGTTCCGGGAAATCGACGCTATCGAATATTATTAGTGGCATTATTCCTCCAACTTCAGGAACTATGGAAATTAATGGTGAACCAACGATCATCTCGATTGGTGCTGGATTAAAAAAGCAATTATCGGGCATTGAGAATATCCGACTTAAGGCGCTGATGTCGGGGATGACCAATAAACAAATCGACGAGCGAATCGATGATATTATCGCTTTTGCCGATTTAGGTGATTTTATCAATCAACCGGTTAAAAACTATTCTAGTGGGATGCGTTCGCGCTTAGGTTTTTCGATTGCAGTGCATAATGATCCAGACATTTTAATCATTGATGAAGCGTTGTCAGTGGGCGATGACACATTTTATCAAAAATGTGTTGATAAGATCTTAGAGTTCAAAGCTCAAGGCAAAACCATCTTTTTTGTAAGTCATTCTTTAAAGCAAGTACAAAAATTGTGTGATAAAACGATTTGGATGCACTATGGTGATATTCGGGAATTCGGCCCTACAGAAGAAGTTATGGAGCATTATAAAAAATTTATTCGATGGTTTAAGAAACAACCTAAGAAAAAACAAAGAAATTATCAAAAGCGGCAAAAAGGCAAACAAAAGTCCTTTACACTTGAAGAGTTAAAAGAACAAGCCCCGGAAGATGAAGAATTACAAAAACAAAATCTAAGCGACAAACAGCTTGCTAAAAATCTGGAGCGCACGCCACTTGGCGATAAAATGACAATTCCAACAAGATTACTTTTGCTTGTGACCGTATTAGCAACGGTTTTTTGCATGATAGTATCTTTTAGCGGTAAGTCTTTGACTTATTCAGTTGTTCATCCGGCAGATGTCATCATGCGTGTATTTAAGTAAACATTGTTGTAGAAAAGGAAGAGTTTTGTGAAAGAGATTATTACGGTCATAAAAGAACAATTTGAACATATCGGCATGATCTTTCGCATGTCACGGTATGAAGATAAAGCAGATTACCAGAATCATTATTTGGGCTTAGCCTGGCAAGTATTAAACCCGGCGATTCAAATTGGGATTTACTATTTAGTTTTTGGCGTAGGTCTTAGACAAAGACAAGAAGTCGGGGATGTGCCTTTTATTGTATGGATGCTAATTGGGATTACCGCCTGGTTTTATATGAGTTCTTCTATTTTAGGAGCTTCCAATAGTATTTATAAGCAAATAAGTTTAGTGTCAAAAATGAAATTTCCAGTGAGCGTGTTACCAACGACCAACATTGTGGGAAATCTTACCTCTTATTTTCCTATGGTAGCTATTGTTCTTGGGACAGTCTTATTTTTTGGTATAAGTCCTAGTATTTATTGGATCCAGTATATTTATTATTTCTTTTGTATGATTTCTTTTCTATTTGCATTCGGGTTATTGAATGCAACGATTACCATATTAATCCGTGATTACCATATCTTCTTGCAGTCTATTATAAGAC
>JAKDZT010000028.1 GCA_030462125.1 Tetragenococcus sp. | reverse complement strand
AAAGATCCTGCCAAGGTTTAAACGGACCTTGGAAAAATTTAGAAATCATTCAGGATAAAATAGCATCTTCCAATTATTTTTGATATGATTTCTAGGGAAAGTATTACTTAAAATGGAAGAACTCCTGAAACAATAAATTATAATGTTCATTAGAATCCTTCTTTTTTGTAGTAAACATGGTAAAATAATAGCAAGAAAAAGTAGAGGAGGCTATTCCTATGTCAGAGAGAACTAGATCTGAAAATAATGAAAGTTCTACAGATGAATTACAGGAGACAAGCTTTGATGAAATTAAAGAAGTCGCTTTTCAAAATGTAGGTTCAATGTTAAAAGACTTGCAAGCTTTTGAAAGAGCGATCCAAAATGAAGATATAGCTGAAATTTATCGTATTTATAAAGGAAAACTACACGAAGAGATAAAAAGTACTTCAAATAGAAACCATGAGATTGATGAACTATTGGCTCAAAAAATTCATGATAGTTTTACGCAAACTTTCCCGTTTATCCATCATGCGCAAAAAGTTTCTCCGACCATGCATTACTATCGCTTGGGCAATTATTATCGTGAACGCCCAACGATTGCTATTGATGCAAGCGTGCCAGAGATTTTTATTTTGCCTAAAATTGATAAAGAATGGCAAGAATTCGCGCCAGGTAAACGCGATGCTTTAAATAAAATCGAAAAAGAAATGGATGAACTCGACGCAAAAGTGATTACAGCGGAATCAGAGTTATCATCTATTGATGAACAAATAAAAGAAACCCAAAACAAAAAATCTTCCGTAGAAAATACGAAAGGGTTATTTAACCGAAATAAAACGGATGAAGAAGTAGAAGAATTAGACAGGAAAATATCGGAATTACAAGAAAAAAGAAAAGAATGGGTTCCTTATGTCGAAGATGAGACCAAAACGAATCAAGAAAAAGAAGAATTGATGAAAAGCCATCACGACATTCGGTTAAAACAGGCGGTTGTAACCAAAGAATTCCGTTTAATTCAACAATACTTTGGTTCCTTAAAAGCAATGAATCAACAAATCCAAGACTTTCTATCTTCTTATTTAGGTAAAGCTAAAGGAGGGAACAAATCATGAGTGAAAAAGAAAGCAAAACGACAGAACTGAAAAAAAATCAAGCAAATGAGCAAGGAACGGACCCTTATTATAAGGAAAAAGCACAAAATCACGACGAAATCGTTTCTTGGATTGCTTCTGCAGAAAAAGAGCTGGCGGATTTACGATTGCGCAAGACATTGTTAGAAGATGGCTTTTCTGAATTACTAAGTGAATATCGACGCTTAATTGTAACGGATGCTGCGATTTCCACTGTTGCCAAAACAAGCTTGTTAACTTATCTCACTTATGAGCTGCTACGGCCTTTAAAAGATGCAACTTTAAAACAAACAGAGACTTACAATATTTGGCAAGCGAAATATTTCTTGATTAAATACCAATTAACTGACAAACGAGAATTGGCGTTGAGTTTTCAAATGAACGTGATTGATACACGTTTTGAGGCGAAGTTCATGCCTTTAATTACGCTAGATTTACAAGAAATGACAACAACAGTGGATGAGCATCAAGTATTAGAATTAATTCGTTTGTGGTATTCAGAAAAAATCTTTTCTCGCAACCAATTGTCCTTAATTAATTACGATTTAAATCGTTTGTTAGCGAATTTTAAACAACTAGGGTTTTCTTTGTCGCCTAGTCTTTTAGATAATACAAGAGCACTTGCTGTAGACTTAGAAAGTGAATTCCCCTTAGAAACTCGTATTTTAGATGACATTTTTATTACTACTATGGATTCAACTGAATATGATTTTGATAAAATCGGACAAGCTGATTATCAAGTAAAATTAAACCAAGATCAAAATGTCTTTATCCATGCAAAACGAAACAAAACCTATTTATTTGTCGACTCGAACAACCGCCGTCGTTCCATTTTGGATTTCTTTACTCATTATCCATTTTTTGTTCCTTTGATTGTTCGAGATTAAATAAAAAAGTCTGGAGCTTTATTCCGGGCTTTTTTCATTAGTAAGGGGGAGAAGTATATGTCTAAAGAGATCGACGAAGTCAGACAATTTTGGGATGATTTCGCTGAGGAATATACGACGATTCAAACAGAATCACAGTTACCCATCCAAAAAGATGTGGTGGAATTTTTACAAGCTCAATCTCTTTTACCGCAAGCTAGCTTTTTGGATCTAGCTGGGGGAAGTGGGAAATATGTTCCTTATATTATTTCTCATGTACAAAATTATGTCTTACTAGATATCTCTTCTGAGATGCTACGTATTGCAGCTAATAACCATCATTACCCAAATTTGTCTTTTTTAGAGAGCAGCCAAGAAGCTTTCTTGACGCAAACCAAAGACAACGCCTTCGATATGATTTTTACTGCAATGAATCCAGCACTGACATCCGCAAACCAGTTAACAAACATGCGGCGCATTGCTAAAAAATACGTTTGTATTTTGCGGCTGGTAGAAGAAAAAGACCCACTGTTTTCCCCCGTTGAAGAAAAACTGTACGGCAAGCCCTGTGAGTTCGAGTGGATGAATACTTATAAACGTTGGTTAGATCCATCTTTTCATACAAAATCTTTTGATTACACAATAAGCGAAACGATCAGTCGTGAGTTTTTTCGCTTGTACTTTACTGATGAACTACCCACCGACCAATTAGAGGAAATCATGCAACAGTTCTTTCAAGGAAAAAAGAAAATCAAAAATACGACGCATTATACTTTTGAATTAGTTTACTGTTAGGCAACTATGTGACTGGCGAAGCGAGGTGAAAAGATGCAACTGCTTGATTTGTTAGATAAAGATCAAAAAGTTCAGGTGAAAATTTTTACTTATTTTTTGCAAAAAGGGCAGACAATCAAGATAAAAGAGCTAAATGATCGCATGGATGTGTCTTATCCAACGCTGCAAAAAGCGGTGAATGCTCTTACAACCACGCTAACTGGCTTTGATAGCAAGGCTACTTTGACGAAAAAAAATAGTGATTATTTGCAGTTAATGTTACCCAGCCATTTTTCTGTGAAAGATTTTTTCTATACATATTTAAAACAAGCGTTGAATTATCAATTGTTAATCAGTATTTTGCAAGAAAAAGAAGTCACTGTAACAAAACTAACTTGGGAGAACAACCTGAGCGAAGCTTCAATATTCAGACGACTAAAAACTATTAATCAAATATTAGCAGAATTTGATATCCAGTTTAAAAATAAGAAATTAAATGGTAGCGAATTACAAATCCAACATTTTTACTTTCAATTAGTGAATAAGGCTATCCCTAAGGAAAAGTTAAATACCATAATGACCGAACCGTCCATTAATAATTTAATCAATGTCATTGAAAAGCAATTACAACTTCATTTTAGTAAGAAACAAGAACAAATGTTAAAGTTGCGCTTGCATATCATGCAACAACGTTTAGACTATCGGCAAGTACCCAAAAGTAATGTGGCAGAAGGACTGCTGCGACAAATAGAAAAAGATCATTTTTATCAAGAGTTAAAAAATATTTTGGCTCGTTTTTTGAGCCGTTTTGCTCTAGCAGCAACGAATTATGAAGCTGTGCATTTATATCTATTTTTTATTAGTGAAGGTCTTTTATCCCAAAATAGTAACTGGTGGCAGCAATCTCCTTTTGTAAAATATTTTTCGTCAATTGAGCAAGAAATCTATCAAGCCATTACCAAAGAAAGTGGAAAGGATCTCACTTTTACTGCTTTTCTTTTACAAATACATGTAAAAATCACCTTTTATAAAGGCGAAATTAATTCTAGTGAAGCAGATACTTTGCTTTTATCTGACATTGACGCTCAGGCGATGAATCAATGTATGACTCTTGTTGAAAAGCGACTTTCCCGTAAGGTTTCCCATTCACAATGGGAAATGCTTGATTATTCTTATGGTCTCATCCGAGACATTTACCAAAGACGTCAACAAAAAGAAGTGTTAGTTGGTGTCATCGATGATGGTTCGTTGTTTGCTGAAGAGACTTTTCGCTTTGTTAAACAGGCTTTAGCAGGAATGTCGCATGTTACAGTAAAAAAAGCCAAAAATTATAGCTATGATTTATTAGTGGCTTCGGTTAACACCGATTTACAAGAATTTTCTTATAAAAAAGCTTATCTTTTAACAGGAACCTTGTCTTCATTTGAAGCAGAACGGTTAAAAAGAGTAGCTACAGTAATAGTTAAAGAAAAGTAGAAAGGCGGAAAAAAATGCGGGTAGTTATTATTGGTGGGTCCCATGCAGGCATCGCAGCTGCTAGACATTTGAAAAAAATTGATGCAAATGTTGAAGTCCTAATTATAGAACGAGCGAATGTCTTAGGTTACATAGGGAGTAGTTTAAATCTGTATTTAGAGGGAATGATTACAGATTTAAGCAAAGCTTACACAGTGACTTCAGATCAATTGCGAGCAGAAGGAATCAGTGTTTTACTAAATACAGAAGCAACAGAAATACTGCCAGAGCAAAAGGAAGTGGTATTTTCTACTGAAACAAAGCAAGGGCAAATCAAAGACAGCATTGGCTATGATTGTTTGATTTTGGCCATGGGTTCAAGTCAATACCAAACAGATTTTTCCTTACCATCTACTCGGGAACTCATCAATTACAAAACATTCACTCAAGCAGAACAAGCTATTGATTCTCTACATGCAGCGGATAAAATCACAATCATCGGCGCGGGCCTAATTGGGTTTGAATTGATAGAATCTTTAGCATCTTACAAAAAAGAAATTTATTTAGTGGAACGCACGGATAGTATTTTATTTCGCTATTTTGATAACGAAATCACCCAAAAATTAATGAAAAAGTTGCCAGAAAACCTGCATATTATTTTAAATAGTCATGTCAAAGAAATACAGCTAGATGAAGACAGCAAAGTAGTGGGAGTGCTTTTGAATAATGGCCAAACCTTGCCATGTGATGGCGTTGTTTTTGCCCTTAATCCTCGGCCTAATGTCAGTTTAGTCGCGGACTATCTAACGATCAATAAAGATGGCACCATCAATACGAATGAGTATTTACAAACCTCCGATCCTTCCATCTATGCGGTGGGGGATTTAGTTTCGGTTTTCTTTAATAACTCGGCTTCTGCTATTTATGTGCCTTTAGTTACTAATGCTTATCGGACAGGCATCACTGCCGCTGCAAATATTTTATTGCCAGAAAAAATTGCTTTTGAAAAAGTACAAAGAACGATCGTAACTGAACTTTTTCAAACTTATCTAGCCAGTACAGGCGTTAATGAAGAAGAAGCCCCGTACTATGGTATTCAACCTGCAGCTGTTAGCAAAACATATACCCAGCAAAGTTTATTTGCAGAAGATGATACCTTTGAATTAACCTTAAAATTAGTCTTTGATCCCAAAAGTAAACAAATCATTGGAGGACAGCTAATAACAAACCGTCGGGAACCAATAGAAATCATTAATACATTATCGACTTTAGTTACCATGCAAGCAGACTTACAACAGTTAACTACAATGGATTTTTACTTTAACCCTAAACTTTCCTTGCCACTTCACTTTTTAAATGATTTAGCGATGGAAGGACTAATCAACCACTGAAAAGTGCTGCGTTCTAAGTTGTTCTTTTTAACGGAGATAAGTTCAAGAATATTTCCTATCTTAGGGTTACTGATTATTTTTTCTTAAAAGAAAACCGCAAAAACTTGTCTTGTAAATGAGGTTGTTTTACCATAAATGATTGAATAATAATGATAGGAGCCAAACAATGAGTAAAAAAACGATCAGCGTTATCATTTGCTTTGTTTTTTGTGTCCTTGTTAGTTTTGGCGTACAACTAGCAAGCGGTCCTTTATATAACCAACCCTTGGCAAAAATTGACCAAGTTGAAGTAAATAACAACCAACAAGACATACAAGCAACCAAAATAAACGGCGAAGACAAAGGAGAAGCTGTCCACCTAACAGCCAACTACCGGAGCAATGAGCTGGACACGACAAATTTTTCTGAAGGCGAACAGGTTTTTTATTCCCACGGAAAAGCAGAAGAGAAAAAGCGGGATGGATTTGTCTTTTTCATGCTAGCTTCTTTATTGTTTACCTTAATTTTTGTCGGCGGAAAATCGGGAGTTACTACCTTTATTAGTGTTATTTTAAACAGCGCCGCCTTGTTTTTAATTGTTACTGTTTACCGTAGTTATACCAACATCTCACTAGTGATCTTTACCGCCATTTATACAGTCTTATCGATAGCTATCACGCTATTTCTAATTGACGGGATTAAAAAGGATAGTCTGCAAAAATTTTTTGCGACTCTTTTGACCGTTTTTACCGCTTTTTTTATTTGTTTGATTGCCATGGAAATTTATAATGATGAAGGATTGCGTTTTGAAGAAATGGGGGCTTTAACTCGACCTTACCGTCCGATCTTTTTATCCGGTTTATTAGTAGGAGCGATTGGTGCTTCCTTGGATACTGTCGTTTCAGTCGTTTCTACTTTAGAAGAAATCGAAGCCAAAAACCCTATAGTTACGCTGAATCAGCTTATTCGTTCGGGCAAACAAGTCGGAGAAGACGTTAGTTCGACCATGGTCAATGTGTTGATTTGCTCGTATTTCAGTAGTGCTATTCCTATGATGTTGGTTTATCTGCATAATGGCTGGCCTTTTAGCCAAACGGTTAGTACGCTTTTGTCTTTAGAAGTGGTGCGTGTCTTATGCGGGGGATTTGGTATTTTACTTTCGATCCCATTTTCGCTTCTTTTCTTCCAATTAAGCAGAAAGGGGGCTAAACAATGAACGTCATTACCAGCTTATTGCTCGTATTTATCCTACTGTTAGGGGTAATTTTAGGAAGATCCTCTTTTTTTGTGCTCAGTGGGTTATTCATGAATGTTTTACTATTTTTCCTTTTAATTTTTTGCTTACATCAAGGGATTCCCGTTTACGTCGCTACTTTTAGTTATATTTTATTAAATAGTCTAATTACCTTGGGTTATGTCAACGGTTGGAATGAAAAAACAAAGGCTGCTTTTTTAAGTTTAGTTTTATTTTTATTGGTCTTATCCATCATTTTTATCCCCTTAATTCAAAAATTATCCATTTCCGGCTTTTCCTCGCAAGAACTAGAGGAAATAGCAACATTTGGGCTTAATATCCCCATTTCGTTTTCGCAATTAAGTGTGTCTGTCATATTAATCGGGGTATCAGGAGCGTTAATTGATGGGAGCATGTCGATCGCCAGTGCTACTGCAGAAATTTTCCAGCAACGGTACCAAAAAGTCGATCTAAAAATGCTGTTTTCCTCTAGCATGGCGGTGGTAAAAAATATACTAAATTCCACCGTTAACACCTTACTATTTGCCTTTATTAGTACAGGATTAGCTTTAATTTTTTGGTATCAAGACTTAGCGATTCCTTGGCAGGAAATGATCAACTCTAAGGCTTTTGTTTTTGAGTTTGCCGTCATCGTTCTTTCAAGTATCAGCGTAGCTTTGGTATTGCCCTTTACGGCAGTCATTACTTGTCGTTATTTATTACGGAAAAATGTGCAATAAAACAGGAAAGAGCCCCTTGATTTTACACTTTTTATGAGTATAAAATCAGAGGGCTCATATTTTTTATTTTGATTGTAAATTCTAATAAATCTGATATTCTTGGCTTGTTTGTTTCCCTTCAACACTTTTAAGAAAAGCATTAGCAACTTTTTTACCTGCAACCGGACTAAATCCGACAAAAGATTCCCCATAAACATCCATAGATTCTTCTAAAACATTAGGGCTAACACAATTCATGCGTTTCCCATCTTTCAAGTCAATGGCTGCTGACTTTACAAAAGCAGCGACTCCGCCATTGGCCATAGCGGCTGAAGCGCCAGCCGGAATAGGGTCATCTTTCATGATCCCTGTAGTTAGAGTAATACTACCCTCTGTATATAAGTAGTGTTGTCCAATCAAAGCTAGATTGATTTGACCTAGTAGTTTACTTAACACAGCTGTTTGATTGGCTTCAGGTGTCAAAGAATCAACTGGGACAAACGCAGCTGCTCCTGCAGTACTGGTGATGGCATCCATCACTCCTGATTTTTTAAATAAGTTTTCAATGCTTTGGGTAGAAGTTAAATCTACTTGAATGTCCCCTGTAGAACGACCAGCAGTAATTACTTCATGCTCTCTATTTAAAAGCCGATCTAAGACAAATTGTCCAATGGTTCCACTTGCTCCGACGAGTAAAATACGCAAATTTATTGCCTCCTTTCTATTCATAAGCTATTATAGCAAACTTTTTAGCATTTTCTTAGAAGGATAGTCATTAAATAAAAAACTTTTGCTTTTCCAGAGGAAGTTTTATACTAGAAGAGGAAAAGTATTTAAAGGAGCAAGTAAATGAAAACATCCTTAACCTCACAAATGGAAGAGTCATTATATTATTATATTAGAGAAAATGGAGCCGTAGCAGTTGAAGAAGTCACTATGCCTGAAGAACAAGGGATCGTAGATACACTTAGCTGTCGTTTAGATAATGAACAACACTTTGAGTGGCGTTGTTATGAATTGAAGGTCACAAAAGCAGATTTCCGCTCCCAAGCAAAGCTTTCATTTATTGGGCATTACAACTATTTTGTTTTACCAGAGACCCTTTATAACAGCGTAAAAGAAGAAATCCCTTCCTATGTTGGTGCATTAGTTTATCACCCCTATAGGAGCGATGACTTTCATATCCCCGGCTTTTTTACCACGGAGAAAAAACCGCAACGTCAATTATTACAGGTAAACGAATATGAACTACTTTACCATTTGATTTCTTCTCAAGCTCGAGAAGTAGGTAAAGCCAAACAAACGGCCCGCGGACTGCACACATTTGGCACAGAACAAATTTATAATGAATTAAAAAAGCGAGAGCCTGAATATGATCTATTCGGCGGGGGTGTTAATTATTACGATCGTTTTATTGAAGATACGCAAAATCAAGCAATAGAAGCCCTAAAAGAAGAATTAGAAGCTACTCGCACAGCTTATCGGCAATTAGAACAGCAACTTTTAAAGGAGCAAGAGTAATGTATTATCCTTATTTTAGAGGCAAGCAATTTGATCTTTTAGCATTACGTACGCTTTTAGAAAAAGATTTATTATCCAAAAAGATCCGCCCTATTATTGAACCCGTAAAAAATACATCCACTTTACAAAAACTCCTAGACTGCGCACACGAAAAACAGCACTCTTTTTATTTAATTCAAAACCCACAAGTGGGGGATTTTTACACATTTAGCGGACAACTTACTTTGCAAGATTTTCCTGCCAAAAAAGCGACATTACTTGATCAACCACTCGAATCTATGAATCAGTCCGCTGAATTGTTGATCATTAATCAACCTTCAACAGCTTTAACAAGTGACTGGACAGATAATCAACAAATGGTCCTTATTCCTCCTGAATTTCGTCTATTAAATAAAGTAGAAGGAAGCAAAATTTTATCCCAAGATCATTTTACCCGTTTACCTAAACTAAGGTTTTATCAAGAATTGCCTGACGAGTTATTTTCCACAGATCATTTATCTTCTCATAAAAAAGGATTTGTCGGCTTTAGTGACTTTTCTATTGATAGTCGAATTTATTATGAAAGGGGCTATCCATCGTCATTTTTAAGCCTACACCTCGTTTACTTTTCAGCGGATAAGTTACGGATCCATCATTTTTTATCGCCGGAAGAATTGCCATCACAAAAAGAAAAATTTTTAGTGTTAATGAAAGACGTTCAAAATTGGCAGGAAACTTTATGTAAAGAAGAGCTTACTGTAGGTTTAGCTATGTTGCTTGATTATGCCGATAAGAAGAAATTTCCTGGCATGGGCGTCATGCGCAAGGCAGCCGTTATGCATCATATGGAATTAATGAGTCGTTATTTGGAAGAAGTAACGTTTTAAATTTACAACAGTAAACAATGGTGTTATATTAATTTTGTCAACAAATATTTGGAGGAGGAAAAGAAATGAAGAAGGTAAAAAGCTTTACGTTAGCTACTCTATTGGCTTCAACTGTATTGTTAAGCGCTTGCAGCAATAATGATAATGATGAAGAAGGGCAAATGAATGACACGTCT
Organism: Tetragenococcus sp.; assembly: GCA_030462125.1. Lineage (GTDB taxonomy): Bacteria > Bacillota > Bacilli > Lactobacillales > Enterococcaceae > Tetragenococcus. The sequence continues at coordinate 7,871 of JAKDZT010000028.1, read as the reverse complement.
ACAAGTACAACAATGACAATGGACGACTCTGATCAAGGTATGGAAGATTCAAGCGATGATATGGATCATGGCGACATGGACCATGGGGATATGGAAATGGAACACAACCGTAATGAAGAAGAACCGGAAAATATGCAGGATGCCGAGGATCCACAATATTCAGTTGGCGATGAAGTTGAAATTACAGATGCCCACATGGATATTATGGAAGGGGTCACTGCAACAATTTCAGGCGCTTATGATACCACCTTGTATCAAGTCACTTTCACACCCGAAGATAGCGATGAACCGCTGGAAGATCACAAGTGGGTCGTAGATGAAGAAATAGAATCCGATGAAGATACTGATGAATATGAAACTGGCGATGAAGTAACGCTTACTGCCGACCACATGGAAGGTATGCAAGGTCAAACAGCGGAAATTACAGGCGTTCATGAAGGACCTGCTTATATGATCGACTTTGAACCGGCAGATGGTAGCGAAGAATTCACGAATCACAAATGGGTAACAGAAGATGAGTTAGCACCAGCGGATGAAGACTAACATCTTAAATCATCTTGAATGGATAATTGAAATATTTGTAGCGCTTTTTTCGATTTGTTACAATAGTTATAGAGCTTAAATCAGCTTAAATCGAACAAGGAGGAATAGTCCATGAAAACATATGATAAATTATTTTATGATGGCAAGTGGCAAGATGCGCAATCAAATGATTATTCAGACGTTATTAACACGGCAAACGAAGAAGTGATTGCAAAGGTAGTCAAGGCCTCGCATAAAGATGTAGACCAAGCAGTCGCAGCTGCCAAGGCAGCTTTTGATCAATGGAATAATACTTCTCCTGAAACACGTGCGAATTATATTAAAAAAATCCAACAAGGTATAAAAGACCGTCAAGAGGAAATTGCTGATACGATGGTGCAAGAATTAGGCGCTTCTAAAACATTTGCATTAAATGGACAAGTGCCACAATCGATAAACGAAATCCAAGGAACGTTAGATGGATTTAAAGACTTTAAATTTGAAGAAGAAGTCGATAATGCGACGATTATTAAAGAAGGTTATGGTGTAGTTGCTTGTGTAACGCCTTGGAACTATCCAATGAACCAAATTCAACGTAAAATTACTCCTACTTTACTTGCAGGAAATACAGTTGTGGTAAATCCAGCAACCAATACTCCACTTACCGCAATGATCTATGCTGAAATTATTGAAGAAGCAGGATTGCCAAAAGGCGTCTTCAACTTGGTTACCGGTAGCGGTAGTGACACAGGAGATTACTTGACCAAACATCCAGATGTAGCGGTTGTTTCCTTTACTGGTTCAACAGCTGTCGGAAAAGGGCTATACGAAAATGCTGCAACTTCAGTTAAAAAATTAGTCCTTGAATTAGGCGGTAAATCTCCCATGGTTTATCTTAAAGGCGGCGATCTAGAACAAGCCGTTAAATCAGCCGCAAGTACTGTTTTAGATAACCAAGGACAAACTTGTTCGGCATTAACCCGCTTGTTAGTTCCAAAAGATGAACTTGAAAGAACCAAAGAAGTTATCCAAGATTACTATAAGGATATTAAAGTCGGCGATCCAGCTGAAGGAGATACACGAGTAGGACCTATGGTATCTGAAGATCAAATGAATACTGTTTTGGATTATATCCAAAAAGGTATAGATGAAGGAGCGAACCTATTTATCGGAGGCAATCGACTCAACCGCAAGGGTTACTTTGTTGAACCAACGGTCTTTACAGATGTTACCAATGATATGACGATCGCCCAAGAAGAAATCTTCGGCCCTGTCTTAGTCGTTATCACTTATGATACACAAGAAGAAGCCGTTAAAATTGCCAATGATTCCTCTTATGGCTTATCTGGTGGTGTCGTAGGTCCTCAAAAAGAAGCGATGGATGTCGCTCGTCAACTAAGAACAGGAAATATTACAGTCAACGGTGGTGCTCGTACACCGAAAGCACCATTCGGCGGTTATAAACAATCAGGCATCGGTCGTGAAAATGGACTGTATGGTTTAGAAGATTATTTAGAAGTCAAAGCACTGTTTAAATAATTGAATGAAACAATGAGTATAGTGCGCTAAATAACCATGTTATTGTGTTATTTAGCGCACTTTTAAGTATCTATTTTGGACATAATCTATAAAAGACGAAACTATATTTTTTTAACTTTCGCTTTTTTGTATTACAATAAAACTGTATAAAGATAATATTTTTATGGAGGGAAGAAAATGAGTCATTTAACAAACAATAACACTTACGAATACGTCATTATTGGTGGCGGTATGGTTGCGGGTTATGCTGTAAATGGTATCCGCAAAGAAGATGCTGATGGGGAAATTCTTGTTGTTTCCAAAGACGCTGATGTACCTTATGAACGTCCTGCTTTGAGTAAAAAATTATGGTTAGACGATGAATTTACCGAAGAAAATATCAAGATCGGCGCTGAAGGTCAATCAAACGTTACTTTCAGATTTAATACAACGGTCAATAAAATCAATCGCGAAAACAAGTCCATCCAACTAGGCGATGACACCATTGTCTATTATGATAAATTATTGCTAGCAACCGGCGGAGAACCAATGACACTTGATGGGCCAGATGATCCACATGTTATCGTTTTTAGAGACTGGTCGGATTACCGTAAACTACGTCAATTTAGCGGCAATAACAAGCATGTCGTAATTATCGGCGGTGGTTATATTGGAAGCGAACTTGCCGCAGCGCTCGTGCAAAATGACACCCAAGTGACGATGGTTTATCTTGAAAATACCCTAGGAGAAAACCAATTTCCAGAAGCGATCACTGCCGAATATGAAGATGCCTTTAAAAAGGGCGGCGTTAACTTAGTCAGCGGCAAAAAAGCGGAATCCTATCAACGAGATGGCGACCATCTTGTGGTTGCATTAGATGACGGATCACAAATCACAGGGGACACTATTGTCATCGGTTTAGGTGTTTCTCCAAGAATTGCTCTGGCAAAAGCGAGCGGTTTAAAATTAGAAGGCGACGGTATTGCAGTAGACGAATACTTACAAACAAATGACCCTGCGATTTGGGCTGCCGGAGATATTGCTTATTATCCTGATAAAATATTAGGAAAACAAAGAATAGAACACGTGGATCATGCAAGAAATTCTGGTGAACAAGTGGGTAGAAATATGGCAGGCGCGCATGTTGACTATACGCATACCCCTTATTTTTACTCCAACATCTTTTCTATTGCATGGCAAGCAATTGGCACATTAGATCCATCCTTACCACAGGTATTTGATAAAAGAGAAAATGGTACCATTGTTTATTTCTTAAAAGAAAATCGACTTGCTGGCGTTTTAATCTGGAATGTTACAGTAGATCTAGATGATGTACGAAACCTCTTAGAAAATCCGCCAGCTAAAGATGATTTAGTCGGTTCAATCAAAGAAAAATAAGAAACTTGAACACAATTTCTCTTTGCTTTCTAAAATAAACTAGACAAAGTTCTGTTTTTTTGCTAAAGTAGTTATGGATATTAATAAACAAACAGGTTGAGCGCAAGCTTTCAAGACATTTCTTCCAAGGGTGAGGAAGATCTTGTTTGCTTACGCTTTTTTTGTACCTGTTTTATAACAATTAGAAAGGGTGAATGCAGTGAAGTTTTATCAATTATCTAAAGATAAAATTATTGAGCAATTTAACGTTGATTTAGAGAATGGTTTGAACGATGACCAAGTCATAAATCAGCGAAATGAATTTGGCGAAAACAAGCTTCCCGAAAAAAAGGAAGATCCTTATTGGAAAGTCTTTCTTAAAAGCTTTAAAGAGCCTATTGTTATTGTATTAATGGGCGCTATTGTTTTATCTTTAATAAGTTCGTTTTATTCGATACAAATCGAAGGCAATATGGAAAGTGGTATGGAATCCCTATATGAAGCGATCGCTATCTTTGTTTTGATTCTCATTAATGCTATTCTAGGGACCTGGCAAGAAATTAGTGCACGTAAGAGCTTAAACGCACTAAAAGAAATGAACACGCGCCATACAACCGTATTGCGTAATGGTCAATGGGAAACGATCGCTGTAAACGAACTAGTTGTAGGTGACGTGGTAAAAAATACTGTCGGTGACTTTGTCGAAGCTGATGTTCGCTGGGTAGATACCAACGAGTTACAAGTGATCGAAGCGCATTTGACCGGTGAAGCGGATGCGATCGAAAAAGATACAGAAGCTATTAACGAAGACGCAGAACTAGGCGATCAAACTAATATGGGATTTTCTGGTTCCACTGTTTCTAATGGACAAGGAACAGGTGTCGTTGTAGCCGTAGGGCAACAAACAGAACTAGGAAACATTGCCCGAATGATCGAATCCGTTGAAACGAAACCTTCGCCATTACAAAATACGGTTAACAAGCTAACAAAAACGTTGATGTTTGTTGCAGGTGGCATTGTTGTCTTTACCATTATAGCTGGTATTATCCAAGCAGGCGAGTTAAGTTTTGACTCCATTGCCACTGTTTTATCAACGTCCATTGCGTTAGCCGTTGCATCGATTCCTGATGCGTTACCTGCTGTTTTATCGATTGTTTTAACGATTGGTGCTAGTAAGATGGCCAAAGACAAAGGATTGATTAAATCCTTGTCTAGCGTTGAAACGTTAGGGGCTACTTCCTATATTACTTCTGATAAAACAGGTACGTTAACCAAAAACGAAATGACCGTCGTACAATACCATGCCAATGGCCAAGACTACGAAGTAAGTGGCTTAGGTTATAAACCAGAAGGTGAAATTAAAAATAATAGTGGGTCTGCCGTTGAAAAATCGCGTAAATTTTTATTAGGGGCGGTTTTATGTAACGAATCCGCTATACAAGAAAATAATGGCGAATATCAACCGTTAGGTACGCCAACAGAAGTAGCTTTGACGGTATTAGGTAAAAAAGTAGGTATTAGCCGTGAAGATTTATTAGAAAATAAAGAGCTTATCCGAACACTACCTTTTAGTAGTAGTCGTAAAATGATGAGTGTCGTAGTAAAAGAAGATGGGAAATACACCTTATATACAAAAGGGGCACCGGATGTTTTAGTTAACCATAGTTATGGCGTTTTGGTCAATGATCAAGTCGACACTTCTGAACAAGAAAGAAGCAACTTTTTAGCAACTGTCGATGAATACGCAGAAGGAGCTCTTCGCACATTAGCTGTGGGGCAAAAAGAAATTTCAGAAGACGAAGCAACCAATGGCACTGTCGAAACCTTAGAAGAAGGACTGGTTATCACTGGCGTTGCAGGAATTATTGATCCCGCTCGTGAAGAAGTAAAAGAATCCGTAAGAATTTTACACAATGCCCAAGTTGAAGTGGTTATGATTACAGGCGACCACGAAAAAACAGCTAGAGCGATTGCTCAAGAGTTAGGTATTGTTAGAGATAAAAATGCTCCAGTTATTCGTGGGGCAGATATTGAAGCAATGTCAGATGACGAATTATATGAAAAGGTAAAAGACACCAATGTTTATGCTCGGGTTTCTCCAGAACATAAACAACGGATTGTCAAACAGTTGCAACGTTATGGCCAAATTACGGCGATGACTGGTGATGGTGTAAATGATGCACCCGCCTTACGTATTGCAGATATAGGTATTGCTATGGGAATTACGGGTACCGAAGTAACGAAAGATTCTTCTGATTTAGTCCTATTAGATGATAAATTCACAACCATTGAAAGAGCTGTAGAAAATGGACGGACGATTTATGGCAATATTAAAAACTTCGTTCGTCATGAAATCACGACCAACGTCGCAGAAGTTTTATCTATTTTGATTGGATTATTATTCTTCACTCAAACCGTGGGAGAGATCCCTGCTGCTACTCCAACGTTAACAGCTTTAATGGTTCTATGGGTTAATATGATCAGTGACGCCGTGCCTTCATTTTCTCTAGGCTATGATGTAGCGGAAAGGAATATCATGGACGATGGGCCCCGGGACCCTAATGAATCCATTTTGGCCAATTATACCTGGTCACGCGTTTTAATCCGTGGTTTCTTTATGGGACTAATCGTTTATTTTGCTTTTCTTTGGGCAGCTCACGAAGGGATGCATGCCGACCAAGCACAAACCGTGGCTTTTCTAACGCTCGTTTATGGGCAATTATGGCACGTATTTGATGCACGTAGTTCGAAAACCTTATTTAGAAGAAACCCATTTGAAAATAAAAAATTAGTTGCTGCTGTTTTGTTTGCAGGAATTTCTTCTTTCCTTGTAACAATTATTCCATTTTTCAATCTAGTAATGGGAACAGCTCAACTAGAAGGCTATGTTTATCTAATGGTTCTCTTTATCCCAGCTATACCAACACTGGTATTATCTGGTCTTAAAGAACTATTTAATATTAAAATCTGGTAATTGATCCTAATAAGATAGCATTCACATTCAAGCAAGACATTGTTTCTTAGGAAACTTAATGTCTTGCTTTTTTTATTTAAAACAGAGTAGAAATACGGAAACAAAACATGTTACCATGATTAAAAACAATTCTTGAAAAGGAAGTGGGATAATGTCGAGGCAAAGAAAGGAGGTAAGTTTTAAACAAGTTTTCCTTTGGAGCAGCCTTGTGGTGGTGGCTTTCTGGCTTTTTCAAAGCTTTCATTGGATAAATATTCTATGGGGGTTATTCGTTGTCCTTGTCATTGTTCCAACCGTCTATTATTTTATTAATGGTCGAAGCTTCCAAGCACTTAATTACAAAAGCATCAATGATTTTAGTGGCGTCATGGGCTTTTTTGTATTAGTATCTGCGGCAGTGGTAATACTTATAACCGTATTCATTGGCGTTTTTGCACCAAGTTTTCTTTAGAATAAATCTGTAAAAACTGATAGAGAAAGAATCAACGGAAAGCTGTCTATCTATATCCCATGATGTTGTATTATCTAACAAAGTTTGACCTTAAATGTAAAATGTGAAATAATAACTGAAATATAAATAAGTATTGTTCGCCGGAACAGACTTGTAAGAAGTCAGCTAAACTAACCTTAGGCTTTTGTGGTTAGTTTTCCTGGCTTCTTTTTTATAGAGGAGGTTTTTAGGCATGATAAACAAGCAACAGCATAATGGACTGACGCAAGCAGAAGTTCGTCAACAATTGGAAAAATATGGTTACAATACGATTAAAACAAAATCAAAGAAAAACTTTATGACTTATTTAAAAGAAGCACTGAAAGACATTACCATTATTATTTTAATATTTGCGACAATTCTTTCTAGCTATGTAGCCTTTCAATCACATCCTGATGATTTTACAGAACCTATTGTTATATTTTCTATTGTTCTCTTAAATATTTATTTATCAATTAAGCAACAAAAAGACGCAGAAAAATCGATGGATGAATTGAAGCAAATGAATGTCCCTACGAGTAAAGTGCTAAGGGAAGGGGAGTTAAAAGAGATTGAAAGTGCCAAGATCGTTCCTGAAGACATCCTTCAATTAGAGCTTGGCGATCGAGTACCTGCAGATGCTCAGATAGTAAGTTGTAGTAATTTCTTTGTCGATGAATCCTTCCTGACAGGCGAAAGTGAACCAAGTGAAAAAGATGCGAATTATCACGCAGCTGACGATGATGCGATTGGAGATCGTAAAGATTTGACCTTTTCTGGCTCATTAGTCGTCACTGGAAATGCAAAAGCAGTCGTGATAAATACTGGACTACATACTGAAATGGGTAAGATTTCTGATCTAATCAATAAAGAAGAACCAGATATGGCTCCTTTACAAATAAAAATGCAAAGGCTAGGAAAAAGTTTAGGTATCGTGGCTATTTTAGCCGGAATATTTGCAATTATTGTGGGGATTATTAAAGGATATCCATTAGAAACCAGCATTATGAC
>JAKDZT010000177.1 GCA_030462125.1 Tetragenococcus sp. | reverse complement strand
TGTACAGATATTTTACCCTCTTCAACAATAAGTAAAAATCTGCTAAAGACTCTAATAGAGTTAACTTTAGCAGATTTTATATTCTTTTTATAGACGTATAGGTGTTGCAGTCTTGTTTAACACTTCATTCAATTCATCTATATTTTGCTTTCCCTGCGTTTGTAACCACTCAACAGCTTCTTTTTTTCCATTTTGGACAAATACAGGAACACCATCTGCCCATGTTGCACGACCACATAAAACACCGTTAAATGTTGATCCGGATTCCTTAGCAAATCGCAAAGTATCCCGAAAAAGTGAAGCAGATACCCCCGCGCTTAGGAAAATAAAAGGTAAATTTGTTACTGCTGATTGTTCAGCAAAATAACTAGCAGCTTCTTTTTTTGTATAAACAATATCATCATCTGAGTATCCTTCTACAAATGACATATTCACAGGCACTTCCACTTTTAATACATCCACATGATATTTTGTATTTGAGAATTCTTCCATCATTTTGTTTACTTTATGCGGTTTTATTTTAGCATATTCCTTGCTTTTTTCATCGATCCCCGAAGCATCATATGAAACTAATTCAAGAAAAAATGGCATCTCCTCTGCTACGCATTCTGAACCAATCCGTTCAACGAATGCATGCTTCTGATCATTAATCTCTTTATCTTCATCAACATCATAATACAGTAAGAACTTACAGGCGTCCGCTCCAGCTTCCTTTAAACGACGAACAGACCATTCATTTATAAGATCTGGCAATCTGCCAGGAACATTTGCATCATATCCTGTTTTTTCGTATGCTAATAGTAAGCCGCTTGCTGGATCGTTCTGTTTGGTCGCAGGTAATCCGTATTCGGGGTCTAGTAAAATGGAAGATGTGTAGGGTGTTAGTTCTTTGGCAACTAACTTTTTAAATTCTATAATATCTTCCGAAGCGGCTGTTTTATATTTATTAATCATTTTCTTCATCGCACCGCGTTGGTCAATTGCTAAAGCAGCAATGATGTTTCTTTCATTAAAAGTTTTTTTCAATCTTTCTTGCTTCATTTCACTCAATATCTTCGCCTCCAATCTCGTATAATACTTTTACTTCGTCAGTATTTTTTTCTCGCATTTTTTCAAGCGGTAAAGCTTTATCTTCTAGAGAATATATCCCTGTAATCAGTGGCGTTGTATCAATTTTTCCAGTCGCCAAATAACGTAAGGCAGCTGTCCACTCAAATCCCGGGAATGGTGCTGAATAAGACATCCAGGAGCCTTTCAACTCCAACTCTCTACGCAAGATCAATTCAAATTGTTCCGGTTCAAATTCTATCGGCTTAGTACAAGTACCAATAAATACCACGCTTGCTTTACGGTTTGCATACTGTACTGCTTGTACTTGTGTAATATGATTGCCTGCTGTTTCTAAAACTAAATCAGCTAATCCGTTTTCTTTAAAATACTCATCTAAATTTTCTTTTAGAGGGTTTACAATATTATCTGCACCAATTTTCTTAGCAATTTCTAATTTATGTGGGTTCAAATCAATTACAGTGATCTCTCCTACACCTCTGGCTTTTAACGCTAAAACTGTCATTAATCCAATTGTTCCAGCTCCTAATACCAAAGATTTTTGACCGCCATAAGTTTGTACACGCTCTAAGCCATGGATTGCAACTGTTAATGGTTCAATTGTAGCAGCAATTTTTAGATCAAGATTTTCGGGTACGAATAAACAATTTTCTTCCGGCGCTGTAACATATTCTGCCATTGCCCCTGGTCTACGTGATCCGATAAAACTGTAATTTAAGCACAATTGTGGATGCCCACTTTTACATTGCTCACAATGGTTACATGGAACTAGAGGAGCAACTGCTACTCGATCTCCTTTTTTGAGATTAGTAACATTTTTTCCCACTTCAGTGACAATTCCAGAGAATTCATGTCCCAAAATTTGTGGATATTGATGAACTCCGCCTTCAAAGTAACGAGGCAGATCCGAACCACATACTCCTACATAAGAAACTTTGATTAGAACTTCTTCATCAGCAGGCTTAGGAACATCTATATCTTGTAATTCAAATTTCGCAACATCTGTTACTGCTAAAGCTTTCACTTTCAATCACCTTTCTAACCTTCATCATTTTCTACATATAAAGTACCTTTTTTGTATTTTACATACGTATAAATTACAGCCAAGAAATAAACTACTAAAATGACTAAGAAACCTATATTAATATCTAAATCAAATCCTTTGGCCATTAAGTAAGTTAGTGGCGAACCTGCTTGGTCAAGTGAGGATATTTGTTCACCCGGACTGCTTAAGCCAACATTTTGTCCTAAAGTTTGTTGCAAACCGGCCATTTGATTAGAAATCCACAGGGTAAAAGACATAATCAATGTACCAGAAAACAAGGTTCTGAAAATATTCCCCTTATGAACCCCTACTGCAATTGCAATAAAGAAACCAATTGTAGCTAAATCACCAAAAGGTAAAATTCGATTTCCTGGCATTACAACCGCAATTAAAATTGAAAGAGGAACAAAAAGCATTGAACCTGCCACAACTGCTGGATCTCCCAACATCAAAGCACAATCTAAACCAATACGGAAATCTCCGCCTGAAAAATGTTTATCTAATATTTTCCTTGCTGCTTCAGAAATAGGAGTCAAACCTTCCATAATAAGCTTTACAACCATCGGCATCAATACCATTACACCAGCCATTTGAACTGCTAAAGTTAGTGCCTCTCCAATTGAATATTGTGCTAACAAACCAATAACAAAACCTAAAATCGCTCCTATAATCGTTGGTTGTCCAAATACGCCTAAGCGTTGTTCAATTCGATCTGGTGTTAAATTGATTTTATTAAGTCCAGGAATATGATCAATTAAATCATCTACCGGCGCTGCAAAAACTCCCATATAAGCAGAAGTCCCATGGGGCATGGCTATACCTTCTAAAGCAAAATATTCATCTGTAACAGGTATAAAGATATCCCCTAATTTATAAATCACTGCAGAATGGATGATAATTGCAACAATACCCCAAATGTAATTACCTGTAGCAATTTGAACAATTGCACCAGTAAAAGCAATATGCCAAATATTCCAAATATCTACGTTAACAACCTTTGTCATTTTAGTAATCAACATTAAAACATTCACAGCGATAGCGATTGGAATTGCTATTATTCCCATATCAGAACCCCAAGCCATAGGCGAAGTACCTGGCCAACCAATATCCACTACATCTAATCCTAGGTTATAATTTTCTGCCATTGCTTTTGCTGCATCACCTAAGTTTTCTGTCATTAAACTAATAACTAGGTCAATACCTACAAAACCAATACCTACTGTCAAACCTGCTCTAAGCGATTTACCAATTCCTTGACCCAAAAGAACCCCAATGATAAAAATTATCACAGGAAGCATAACTGTTGGACCTAAATCCACAATATACTGAATTACAGCCATGAATATGTCCTCCTTGTATTAACTAATCTTTCAATACATCCAAGATTTGTTGTTCAGTTTTTTCAATACCTACACCTGAAATAAAAGCTACACCATGAACTAAAGGAACACCGTAATCTTTTTTTACCTTTCCGGTGGTAACAATTAAATCGGCGCCATCTTTTTCAGCAGATAATTCTGAAATACGTGTTTGTTTTACCTCTGCGTCAATTCCATTATCTTTTAACAACTCTTTAATTTTATTCGCAGCAACTGTTGATGTTGCAATAGCTCCACCACATGCTACAACTACTTTTTTTGTCATAACTTTATTCTCCTTTTTATAAATAATTTTCTACCGCTTTTTGAAATTCTTCTTTATTGCTTGCTTGTAAAGAATTAGAAACAAGGCTGCCACTCTGAATCTTTTCTACTAAATTTTGTAACTGTTCTAAATGTTCTTTTCCATCGCTAAGCGCTAACATAAAAAATACTTGCGGGTACACGTGATCTTCTTCATCTCCTCCCATTTCATTAAAAGCTATTTTGGAATCATTTATAATACAAAGTAACGTATCCTTTTTTACATAAGTACCATCTGTATGTGGTATTGCCACTGATGGTTCAGTAGGTAAACCTGTAGGAAATTCTTTTTCTCTTTCATTTAAAGCGCCTTCAAATTCATCAGATACATACCCCCTCTCTTTTAAATAAAGTGTAGCTTCTTTAAATAGTTCTTCTTTATTTTTAAAAGAAGTGTTAAACATATACCTTTTTTCAATCATCTTCATTACTCCCTTCTTTCACTCTGATCAATTCAATATTTCTATCTACAAACTCATACTCCTCTTCTACATCTTTAATCTCTGTCGTTATAATGATATCTAAATCTTCTAATTCGACCGTTTTATATAAAGCCGATTT
>JAKDZT010000176.1 GCA_030462125.1 Tetragenococcus sp. | reverse complement strand
CTTTCAGAAGTGGCAGAAAACATCAACCAAACGTCAAAAGTTCTTGAAGAACAAGAAAAACAATTAAGCAAAAAAGAAGCAGCTCGAGCGGATTGGATTGCTGGAATCTCTCATGATATCCGCACCCCTCTTTCGATGATCGTAGGTTATGCTAGCCAGCTAACGGATCGTTCGTCGCTTTCAAAGCAAGAAAGAGGTCAAGCAAAAATTATTCTCACCCAAAGTCAGAAAATCAAGCAGCTGGTAGATGACCTAAATCTTTCTTCAAAATTAGAATACAGCATGCAGCCGATCCATTTAGCAAAAGTGAATATACTCTCCTTGGTGCGACAAGTCATTGTCGAGTTTATCAATAACAATCTGGACGAAAAATATCCTATAAAATGGCATTATGAAGAAGGTCTTGATAGATCTACCATCGAAGCAGATCAAAAATTATTACAACGAGCAATCACAAATCTAGTCCAAAATGCCATCGACCATAATCCCAACGGCTGTACGATTGATGTTGCAGTAAAAAAAGACCAAGAGAATGTTCGAATAATGATCGAAGATAATGGGGTGGGCGTTAGTGATAACCAGCTCACCGAACTAAACCATGCCTCACCGACTTTATTAAGCCAAGACGCTAAGCTTGAACAAGCTCATGGTTTAGGCTTACGGATCGTTCGTCAAATCATTGAGGTACACAAAGGAACGATCGCTTTTGAAGAAAACAAACAAGGCGGCTTTTCAGCCATTATCATAATCCCTGAAACACAGACTGGCTAAGCCCTCTTTTCTAGAAGAATACTTTTTCTATCCACAGTTTCACTGTCTATTTCTAAACTTTGTTTTGATAATTTACACAAAAAATGCCCCTCTCTTTTTTGAAACAAAGAAAGAGAGGGGGTATTTTTTTCACCTTCTATAAATAAATCTATCTAAGCAAAAAATTTTTTACAGCGTTTTACTGGCTTTAATCGCCTTGCGAATTTCTTGGAGTCCTTCATCGATTTTATCTACTGGAAGACTTGTGGTATTCAATTTCAGAAACTTTTGATTTTGAGTATAGCCAGTTAAGTAATTGCCCTTATAATTATCAACCCATACCCGCCGTCGAACCAACTCTTGATGTAGTTTATTCATATTCGTTTGTTTGGGCAGTTTGATGACTGTATGCATTTGGTTATTATCATTAAATGAATAAGCCGAAAAATATTTTTTTAATCCTTTTTGAAGTGCGTCAGCTTTTTGTTGATGTTTTAATACAATCTTATGTTTATGATGGGCATAGAGACCACTTTCGATAAATGTTTGCATAATGATCTGGCTTAAAGAATTTGTATGTATATCACTAATTTCTTTAAAACTTTGGAAATCATCAAGTAAACTTTCAGGAAGAACCGCTAATCCTAGACGTTGTCCAGGAAACATAATTTTGGAAAAACTCTTTAAATAAATCACCCGCTGATGAACGTCTAATTCAAAAAGCGTTTGATAGCGATTTCCTCCCTCAAAGTCTCCTAAGTAGTCATCTTCGATAATATAAAAGTCATATTTTTCTGATAAAGCTAGAACACTCTTTTTTTCTTGCTCAGTCATTGTTGTTCCCAGGGGGTTATGTAACCGCGGCATCAGATAGACAAAGTCAGGCCGTTCTTCTTGGATCACTTTTTCCAGTTCCTTGATTTGTATTTTATTCCAATCGCGACTATAAATGACATGATTCAATTGTAATCGTTCAATCAAATGCACCATCTGACTATAGGTTGGCTGTTCTATCAGAATAGATTTTTTTCTAGTCATGATGATCAAAGAAAGAATATGCAAAGCTTGCTGGGAACCACTGGTTATTATGATTCGTTCGTTTTTAGTATAAATTTGATCTTCTTCTAATAATTTCCGAAACAAATCCTTCAATTCCTCATTACCAGTTATAGCTCCATAAGTGAATAGCTCTGTCTTTTTATTTTGAATCGCAATTTCTAAACATTGCGAATAATTTTCCCAAGGGAAATCTGTCCAAGAAGTAGAGGCAGTAGAAAAGTCATAGCTATTTTCAACAGTAGCTTCTTTATGATTGTTAGAGAGAACAAAATAACCCACATTTGCTTTTGCATAAACTTGATTCATCGTTACTAAATGTTGTAAAGCGTGTGTTACGGTCGATTGACTTGCTCCAAAAACTTCCATCAACTTTCTAACCGGTGGTATCTGTTCTTCATATTCTCCCTCTTCAATAAGATGTAAAATCTGATGAGCAATCGACTGATATTTATACACCTGATTCCCTCCTTCTGTCTCCAGATTACCATAAAGCAACTTTAGGATAACTGATAGTTGATTTGTTTGTATCGATACAACAGGATAAATCATTTTTCTGTACATGTTTAATTTTCCTTATGATAAAACACAAGGAGGAAGCCTATGAAAAAAAATAATGCCCTATTAGCCGCCACAATTTTTTCTATTATTATTGGTTTGTCATTTATGTTTGTCAAAATCACTTTAACTTACGAAGGACAGCTACTCATATTAGCCCAACGTTTTACTTTTGCTTTTTTGGGTGTACTCGTATTTTGTGTAATAAAGCCCGTTTCGTGGCGGTTAAACCCAAGAGAAACCGCTCTTGTATTTCTCATTTCCTTGTTTTATCCGTTAATATTTTTTAGCAGCCAGATACTAGGACTTGATCATTCGACTGTTACAGAAGCGGGAATTATCCAAGCGATCGCTCCAGCCATAACCGTGTTACTTGCCAGTTTATTTCTAAAAGAACATATCCAAAAAATACAAGGAATCGGTATTTTTTTAAGTATTGCCGGCGTTATCTTTTTACAGTTAATGAGCCGTTCTGGAAACTATGAATTTCATCTGATAGGAAATTTACTGATTGTCGTATCTATTCTAGCAACAGCTGTTTATCAAATCATGTCAAGAAGCGTCACACAAAAAGTGTCCCCTCTACAAGTGACGATATATATTATTTTTGTGGGCTTTATCTTCTTTAATAGTATCTACTTCATCCAAAATGGATCATTAAATGAATACGCCCATTCTATGACAAAACTTCCTTATTTGTTATCCATTTTATTTTTAGGTGTCTTATCAACCGCTGGAACCTCTTTATTATCTATTTTTGCTGTATCAAAATTGCCCGTTATTCAAGTCAGTGTCTTTAATAACTTAGCTACTCTTATTACTATTTTATCAGGAATCATCATCTTAAACGAACCTTTTCATTACTATCATATTATAGGAGCGATTGTCATCATCTTAGGTGTTCTACTTGTAAATGCTCATAACCAGCCCCGTCGCATTTATGAAAAAAAGAAATGATTTGGCGCATTTCCTATTGATAAATGAAAGCTCATTTAAGGTTTCTTTTAAAGGTCAATGATTTATTATTCAAAAAAGTCCATTTCTTACAATTATACTCATTGTATCGATACAAACAGCATTTTATTTTCCTTAATCACCTTTTTCTTCTGCATAATGAGAATAAGTACATGTGGTATTAAAAAATTCTACAGGCATATAGCTCCCTAAATTGTTAATTAAAATATCAAAATCAGGAAATCATGCGATTGATTTCCCAATGCCTGAAGTTGAGCCAGTAATGAATGCTAATTTCCTTTTTAATTTCAAATCCATAGTATTATCATCCTGTGCTTCTTGATCTTTTCTTTTTGTTCATAATGGATTTTGGTTTCTTATATATTAGTATAAGCGCACTGATTATAAAAAATAAGTACGCATTATCAAGCCTAAAAAGTACCTAATGAATAAATAAAAGGGTAACTAAAGGAAAGGTTTTTAGATGGGTAACAAAATGACAAAATTAGCAAAAAGGTTAGAGGCTTATATCAAATATAGTCTTCTTTACCTATCTCACTCTCATCCCATTTCCCCATAGATCGTCATTGTCTTTGGAGTTCATATTGAGAGTCTACTTGCTTTTTTCTCACTTTTTTACAACCAACAAAAATATTACCATAACGAAGAGGACATAAAATTTTTTTCTTTCTAACTTTCATCTTGTTAAACTAATAACAAGTTCTTTTAAAACACTATAATAAAATTTAATAAACTATGCTATAATATTTTTTGGCAGCTTGCCTCAGAAGGGGGTGTTGTCTTGTTAGCAAAGATCTTTTCGTTAATCGTTGCACCTATTTTGGTAGGTTTAGCCATTGAGCTATTTTCTCACTGGTTGGAAGGGAAGGACAAAGAAGACGATTAACAACAAGTTGCCATCCAACTGCACACGTTAGTGATCATGTCTAACGTAAAAAAAACCAGCTCCTACTCGCAATAGGGCTGGTTTTTGTGCTGTCTTGCAGCAAAGATCTTTTCGCAAATTTATTATAGCATACTATTCT
>JAKDZT010000175.1 GCA_030462125.1 Tetragenococcus sp. | reverse complement strand
TGCTAGAAGCGACAGATACGATTGTAGTTTCTAAAGACCATGAGTTTATTTCTTCTATACCTGTCCGCAATGAAATGTATCAAGGACAGACGCCGCAATCATTTAATATAAAGTTACTAAAACATAATTATGAAAACTTATCAGAAACAAATAAAAAGATACTAACCGATGCTTGCAAAATACTAGCTGTTTCGGGAGAAAAAGTTAAATTAGTTTATGGAGAATTATTTAATATTAAAATCACCACCCCTTACGATCTGAAAGTTGCGAATTCCATTATAAAAGGGGGAATTGACGATGATTAACCAAGTATATCAATTAGTTTCTCCACGTCAATTTGAAGTTACATACAACAATGAAGATATAAATGCGGATCAAGTCATTGTAAGACCACTCTACCTTTCAATCTGTGCAGCCGACCAACGTTATTACACTGGTAGTCGAGGCGAGCAAGCCTTGCGAAAAAAGCTTCCCATGTCTCTTATTCATGAAGGGGTAGGTGAAGTTGTCTATGATAGCAAAGGGAGATTTAAAACCGGATCCAAGGTGATTATGATTCCAAATACTCCTGTTGAAGAAGACGATGTAATCGCTGAAAATTATCTATCCAGTAGTGAGTTTAGATCGAGCGGCTATGATGGTTTCATGCAAGATTACGTTTTTATGCGTCGAGATCGAGTGGTTGAGTTACCTAATAATATTGACCTGAGTAATGTAGCTTTTTCCGAATTAGTTACAGTCAGTTGGCATGCTATTCAACGTTTAGAAAGAAAATCTAACAAGAATAAGAGAGCTTTTGGAATATGGGGCGATGGAAATTTAGGTTATATTACAGCCATTTTAGTCAGCACTTTATACCCTAACGCTAAAATTTATGTTTTTGGAAAGACAGATTATAAAATGAGCCATTTTTCATTTGTAGATAAAACTTTTCATATTGATGAAATTCCAGAGGATGTAACATTTGATCATGCATTTGAATGTGTTGGCGGCAAGGGAAGTCAAGCAGCAATTAATCAGATCATTGACCTTATTTCCCCAGAAGGAAGTATAGATCTACTTGGCGTTAGTGAGTACCCAGTTCAAATGAATACGAGATTAGTTTTGGAAAAAGGGGTCACCCTGATTGGAAGCAGTAGGAGTGGCGCTCAAGATTTTCGAGGCGTTGTTGACCTTTATCAAAAATATCCTGATGTCGTAGAAAAATTAGCCCTGCTAAAAGGAAACGAATATGAAGTTCGGACGATTGGTGATATCGTTGACGCTTTTGAATCTGACTTATCAACTTCATGGGGAAAGACAGTTATAAAATGGACATTATAAGCAAGGTGTAAAGGAAGGAAGTTAATAAATTTTGGTTACCAGTAAAATTGTAATCGATGAAATATATTGGGAAAGAGTCCAGTTATTTATCAGTGGCCATGCTGAAAATTTGGATATTTCTCGAGGGAATTTTATTTTGAGAAATCTAATGGAAACAAAAGCTTTATCTGCAAATGGAGTCAAAATCGAGGATAACCATTTTGTTTGCCGTTTTGATGTAGCTATTTTAGATGATGGCAGTTACTTACCTTCGGGACAGTATTTATTAGTAGATCAACAAGAATTAGATTATATCGCACAAATTAACCATGGGCTACTTGATAGTAATCTATATGATCTTACAGAAGAACAGTTGGACAAATATGAAGCAAAAGAGACTTACAACGGAAGAAATAATTATCTCCTAGATAGATACACGAAAGTCTTTAGAAAAGGTGGAGATTCGAAAAAAAAGAAATATACGGTTAAACCGAAGATTTCAGAAGAAGTTAACGAATTTGTACTAGATGTTAAATTTGATGGACTTGCTAAACCTCACCAGAGCGTAGTTAGAAAAAAAGTGAGAGCTATAAAGAAAAGATATAACAAAATTTCTTTTAAAATACGAAATTTCTTTTTCCATGCTCTTTTTAAGAGCGCAAAGAAGTTTCATACAAAAAAAGGGAGAACAGTTCTGTTCACATCTGATTCAAGAGACAGCATGTCTGGAAATTTCGCATTTGTTTATAATGAAATGCTACGACAAAATTTAGATAAAGAGTATAAAATCCATCAAATTTTTAAACCCAATATTACTGAACGACGAGGTCTTATTGATAAATTTCGCTTTCCTTATTTATTAGGTAAAGCGGATTATATATTTGTTGATGATTTTCATCCGTTAATTTATCAATTAGAGTTTAAAAGTATGCAAGAAATTATTCAAGTATGGCATGCAGTAGGCGCATTTAAAACAGTTGGTTTTAGTCGGGCAGGAAAACGAGGAGGTCCTCTTTTCGATTCTAAAAATCATCGAAATTATACGAAGGCTTATGTTTCCTCTGAAACCGATGTGCCTTTTTATGGGGAAGCTTTTGGGATTAAAGAGGAGTATGTAATACCGACGGGGGTCCCTCGGACAGACATACTTTTTGACAAAGAATACGAAAAAAACATTGTAGAAGAATTAAAAGAAGAGCTGCCGTTTATTATAGGGAAGAAAGTAATACTGTTTGCCCCAACCTTTCGTGGGAACGGCCATCGGACTGCCCATTATCCTTTCTTCAAAATTGATTTTGAAAGGTTTGCAAGGTATTGTGAAGAAAACAATGCTGTTGTTCTTTTTAAAATGCATCCATTTGTAAAAAACGAATTGAATATACCTCCTCAGTATGAAGATTACTTTTTCGATATTTCTGATGCGAGAGAAGTAAATGATATCTTGTTTATTACGGATATATTAATTAGTGATTATTCCTCACTTATTTATGAATTTGCGGTGTTTAAAAAGCCTATGTTATTTTATGCCTTTGATTTGGAAGACTATATTACTTCTAGAGATTTCTATGAACCGTACGAAAGTTTTGTACCAGGGAAAATTGTCGAAACTTTTGATGATTTGATTACTGCTTTAAAGCGAGAGGATTTCGAACAAGAAAAAGTTCCTGAATTCTTAGATAAGCATTTTAAATACCAAGACGGTAAATCAAGTGAAAGATTAGTAAACGATCTATTTTCTGAACAGTCGGAAGAAGAAAATGAACAAATAGGAGAACTCTATGGGTAAAAAATATTTAATACGTTCTGGAATAGCCCCAACAGACATTAAAACACCAGAAGACATGGTGATAAAGCCAAGAATCGGAGGAAATGTCGGAAATTTAATTTATGCTTTTTCAGTTTATCGCAACTTAACGACTAAGGATGTAGAAATTATCCCTGACAATTATCGCATTAATGAAAATGACGCAGCAGAAATTAACGAAAAGTATGACACTTATATTATTCCCTTAGCCGATGCTTTTAGAGAAACATTTGTCAAAGAACTTAAAAGCTATACGAAATTATTTAAAAAGTTGACAATTCCTGTCATTATTATTGGTGCTGGGTTAAGAGCTCCCTTTGAACCCAATTTAGAAGAAGGATTTCCCTTTGATAACGAGGTGAAGGAATTTGTCAAAGCAGTGTTAGAGCATTCTACAACCATTGGTGTTCGTGGACAAATTACAGCTGATTATTTAACTTCGCTAGGCTTCAAAGAAGGGAAAGACCATATGGTGATTGGCTGTCCTTCTATGTATAGCTTTGGCCCTTCACTAAACATTCGGGACACAACTATAACGAAGGATTCATTGATTGCACTTAATGGTTCGAAATTGTCTCCTGACAATGTATTAAAATTTATGGAACGCTCGGCTGAAGAATTCCCAAATTACTACTTTATTCCTCAATGGCAAAAAGAATTAAAAATGACCTATTTAGGCAATGAGAAATTAGAAAAAGACACTGATTATTACCCGACAGATATTACGCACAAATTTTATCAAGAGAATAAAGCTCGTTTTCCTATTAATGCAAAATCATGGATTGATTTTCTAGGCTCAGTTGATTTAGCTGTGGGTTCTAGATTGCATGGAAATATAACGGCAACGATTGCTGGAACTCCTAGTTTGCTTATCCCTAAAGATGCACGTATGAGAGAGCTAACGGATTATCATAACTTAACGCACGTTTGGGCTAACAAAATTACTGAAGAAACAACTTTAAATTCTTTGATCGAAAAAGTTGATTTCCATGCGCCAGATAAAGTTCAAAAGGCTAATTTTGATAAGTTCTTACAGTTTCTTGAATTAAATGATCTTGATCATATTTATCATTACGAAGAGCCAGCTCCCTTAGACCAAATGCTCGAAAAAATTGATCTCCCTGAATTGGTAAAACCAATTAATCAGTTAGAAATAAATGAATTAACAAATAGGCTACAAAGCTATGAAAAAAGGAAAAATAAAGGATTAAAAGAAAAAAGCAAGCAGAACGAAACAAAAGCACGAAAAGATCAGAAAAAAATAAA
>JAKDZT010000174.1 GCA_030462125.1 Tetragenococcus sp. | reverse complement strand
CCTGTATCCGCAATTGGACCAATAAATAACGTCATTTGACCTCCAAAAATTTAAATATCTTCAATAATATCAGCAATTCTCTTACTTGCGAAACCATCGCCATATGGATTACTTGCCATACTCATTCGTTCATATTCCTTTTCATCTTCTAAAAGTTGCTTAAATGTTTTATAAATACCTTCTTCAGTATTTCCGACTAATTTTAAAGTGCCTGAAGCTACACCCTCCGGTCTTTCAGTTGTATTCCTCATAACAAGGACCGGTTTTCCTAAACTTGGAGCTTCTTCTTGAACTCCACCGCTATCTGTTAGTATTAGATTGGATTTTGCTAAGAAATTATGAAAATCCAATACTTCCAAAGGTTCGATTACTCTTACTCTATCTGTATCACCCAAGATATCCTGGGCAGCTTCCCTTACTACGGGGTTCATGTGAATAGGGTAAACAGCTTTTATATCGTCATGTTCGTTAATTATACGCCTAATAGCTTTAAACATATTGCGCATCGGTTCACCTAAATTTTCCCTGCGATGGGCAGTGATCATAATTAATTTACTACCTGAGGCCCATTCTATATGCTCATGCGTGTAATCTTCTCTCACTGTTGTATTCAATGCATCAATTGCTGTATTCCCTGTAACATATATAGATTCGCTTATCTTTCCTTCATTAATCAAGTTTTTCTTTGATAACTCAGTTGGCGCGAAATGATAATTTGCGATGACTCCTACAGCTTGCCTGTTAAATTCTTCCGGATATGGAGAATTTATATTATAAGTTCTCAAACCAGCTTCAACATGTCCTACTGGTATTTGTAGATAAAAACAAGCTAATGCTGTACTAAATGTCGTCGTTGTATCTCCGTGAACTAAAACAATGTCAGGTTTAACTTTACTTAGAAGTTGTTTCATTTTTTCAAGAATACTTATAGTAACATCAAAGAGCGTTTGTTTCGGTTTCATAATTGATAGGTCATAATCCGGAACAACCCCAAATTCTGTTAAAACTTGTGCTAACATTTCTCTATGTTGTCCTGTAACACAAACAATCGTCTGTATATTTTTTCTTGATTTTAATTCTTTTACTAAGGGACACATCTTTATAGCTTCTGGCCTAGTACCAAAGACAACCAACACTTTTTTCATAACATACTCTCTTTCTTTTAAACTATCCTACAACTTATAAGCTCTTTCAGAAGGGCATATATTTTTTGTATCAAGAATTAACTTATCAGATAACATTTCTAAGTTTTCCTTTATATGACTATGAGCTGTAGAAATAATAAGAATTTCTATTCCATCCAAGAACTCATTAAAATCTGTCACTTGGTTTTCTACTATTTTTTCGTTAATAAATGGATCAAAGGACTTAACCCCTAGCACTAACTGCTCGTCCATTTTTTCTAACAGTTGTAATGCCGGACTTTCTCTTGTATCATTCACATCTTCTTTATAAGCCAATCCATATATGCCTATCTTTGATGTATCAAACATTTTATTTTCTTTCATGATATCTCTTATTCTAGTTAACACATGTTCTGGCATAGAGTTATTTACATATCGAGCTGCGGAAATTAATTTTGTTGTTTCTGGATAGTCTCCAACTAAAAACCATGGATCAACTGAAATACAATGACCACCCACTCCTGGACCAGGTTGTAAAACATTTACGCGCGGATGTTTATTAGCTATGCGTATAATTTCATATATATCCATATTGTCTTCTCGACAAATTTTAGCTAACTCATTGGCAAAAGCTATATTTATGTCACGATAAGTATTCTCTACTACTTTAGACATTTCTGCAGAACGTATGTCTGTTACAATAATTTCCGAATTACAAAAGTTAGCGTATAAGTCTTTAACTTGTTTTCCAATATCAGCGTTATCAACGCCTATGGTCCTGGAATTATACTCCAGTTCATAAACCATATTACCAGGTATAATCCTTTCTGGCGCATGAACAAGATGTACGTCTTCTCCGATAATAGACCCTCTTTTTTCAATTTCGGGCCTAATATTTTTATCAATTGTACCTGGTGAAATTGTTGACTCAATAATTAAAGTCGAGCCTTTATGACATACATCTAACACTTTCTCTACAGCTTTCATTACATATTTTGGATCTAATTTTTTTGTCGAAGGAATATAAGGCGTTGGAACAGAAATAATGTAAGTATCTGATTCTTGATAATCCGTCGTAAATTCAATACCATTATCTTTTGCATTTTGAAATAATTCTTCCAAACCTTCTTCTTCAAAAGCTAGTTCTCCTTTGGACAACGAGCCAACAAGCTCTTCATTTAAATCAGTCCCAACCACTGGTACGCCACTTTTAGCAAACATCAGTGCTGTTGGCAAACCAATATATCCAAGTCCTATTACATTAATCATATTCTGTCTCCTTTATTCAGTAATTAGTATAAAATAATTTTATACTCAATAGCATATAAATCATCTTTTCGAATTAGTGGTATACGAATTCGATTTATGGTTTCCTTTTTTAAATAATATAAACTTCTATATGCAGGCTCCACATTGATTTCATTTTTTATGTTAATAAATGCTAACTTCACATTATTTTTTGTTAGTTCGATTCCGTCTTTTTTTAAAGTAACATCACAAGGTGTATTCAGTATTAACTCACATTGCTCTAAATTAGTGATTATCTCGTCTTTTATCAAGTAACCATTGTTTACTTGATAAATACTTCTATTATGTTTATATCCATTCTTAGATTCTACCTCACCAACAAATCTGTCAGGATTCCAGTAATGTTCTTTTCTTTCAGTCCAATTAGTAACCAGAAAAGCTCCTTTTTTGTTCATTTGTTCCGTGTTAGAAAGCTTAGCTATATTATGACCTACAGTTGAAGCCAATTCTTCTCCTAGTGTACTTGCGTACGAGAATGTCCCAGTATCACAAAGAAGATTCATTCCTCTATGCCATAAATCTATATGTAACTGATCCATATGCGCAGGCCTTGACTTATAATTTTGTAAAGGAATAAAAAGAAAACTATTATTATTTCTCAAAGTATAATACCCAGATTTTGGAAATGAACTAGAAATACGTGGGATAGAATCACGCTGCTTTTCAGAAACATCTCCAAACCATAGTAATTCTTCATCATAATTCCCTTTGCTATATAAACGTTTCCCCTCGAGTAGCGCATAAATTGAGTTCAAAGTGGGTCTAAAGTCTCTATAATCACATGCAGATAAAGGAAATATCAAAGAGCCATCATTAGAACCATAATTGGGAATGTTACCTTCTTCTTCTTGTACTTGGTATAATAGTAATACACTATTTCTTATTTTTTTCTTTTCTTTAATATTCAATCCTGTAGTTTCACTTATTTTAAACAAACATTCTAAAATCTGGAGGGTAAATCTATGGTAATTGAAAGAATACTGAGTAAATCCTCCATCTTCTAAAAATTGCTCATTGATTTCTTGGTCCATTAGTTTATACGCTTTTTGTAACCTTTTTCTATCTTTTGTACACCAAGCACCTATAATTAAACCTAATATTTCTGTAAAGGTATGATTATTTTTTATACACTTATGAGCATAGAAAAAGTTAGATAAAACTTTTTTATAACTACCGGTTACTAGTTGTTTAACATTCTTATAATCTTTTTCAGTAGTTAAACCAAGCTGATTAAAGACCGTAAACGTAATTAAAACATTAGTCATCCTTAGTGTAGCTTCTTGCCCACATTTATAATTAGAGCCATATGAATAAGGGTTATTTCTAAGCCAGTCATCTAACTGTTTTGAATACGCTTCGTAATATTTTATATCATTTGTAATCAAATAAGAACGTACAAAAAATAAAAAATGAGTTAATCGAGAAGCTTCCCAAATAATTTTAATATCTCCAGCTTTTTCATCGAAATCTTTAATGTTGTACCATTTCTTTTTACAAGAATTTTCATAGCCAGTTAAAGGATTTAACTGCCAACTTATTGGATTACCAAAATTTAATTCAATTGATGAAAAACCAGTAATAACTCCTTTAATTGCTTTATCGGAAGTTTCTATGATTTCCTGCTGTTTTTTTTCATCTAATGATAACAAGAAATCTTTGATAGGCTTTAAGTCAAAATTAAAAATGTCAATTCTTTTCACATCGACTTTTTTTTCAAAAAAAAGTTCAGTCTTTGGAATTAACTTCATCATTTTTAACTTTCCCGCATATAAACTTCTATTTATAGCCCAATTAACACCATATTCAGTTAGTACAGATCTTAATACTTCTATCATTGCAATTGACTCTCCAGTACTGTATACAATTTTTCTGCTAATTTTTTATAGTCGAAATCTAAGGCACCTTTTCTAGCATTGTCATTAATCTTATTATATGTTTCATCAGACATACTATATATTTTCATAACTGCCTCAGCTAA
>JAKDZT010000173.1 GCA_030462125.1 Tetragenococcus sp. | reverse complement strand
TGCGGCAACAAGGTTACCCTAATCTAGAATTAACACACCACTACGATAACGATAAATTAGATTAAAGACGAAAGGGGAAATAAAGTGAAGCTGTATTTTACTAGACACGGTAAAACAGAATGGAACGAGCAACGGCGCTTTCAAGGCATGAACGGTGATTCGCCACTATTGCCATCCAGTTTTGCTCAAATTCGTGCGTTAGGGCGTCACTTGCGAGATGTTCCCTTTGCTGCTGTTTACTCCAGTCCTTCTAAGCGTGCCAAGCAAACCGCCCAAGGAATTGTTGATCAATGGCAAAAGCCCGTGCCTATTTTTTATAAAGATAATTTAAAAGAGATGGGTTACGGGGCATTAGAGGGAAAAAGTATTGATCAAATGCAAAAACACTATGGGGAAACGCTGAATAATATGCGTCATCACTTGGATCTTTATGATCCTACAGTATTTAATGGAGAAACAGTAGCTGCGATGCTTGCAAGAATGACCAAGACGATTACAAATGTCTTATATCAATATGATGATCCCGTGCTTTTTGTGGGCCATGGCGCTTCGTTGACTGCGGCGATCCAATTTTTAGCGGGCAAAGATCTTTCTGATTTACGTCAGATGGGTGGCTTAAGAAATAATAGCTTATCCATTTTAGAAACAACAGATAAAAAACAACCTTACGAATTAGTATTATGGAATGATGTTAGTTTTCTTCCTTAAGCTAGTGAATCCCAATGAAAGGAGCGACTTTTCTATTGCCAGAAGAACAGTATATTGTTGGTAAAATTGCGGCGGTTTTTTTTAAAAACCCCAATAATTTTTATAAGGTACTTTTAGTTAAAATTTCAGAGACCAATATGGATTATAACGGCAAAGAAATTGTTGTGACAGGTAGCTTTGGTAATGTTCAGGAAGAAGAACTCTATCGTTTCTTTGGTGAACCTGTTGTCCATCCTAAATATGGTGAGCAATTTAAAGCTAGTGCTTATCAAAAAGAACAACCGACTTCTGAGAATGGTTTGATCCAATATCTTGCTAGTGAACAGTTTCCTGGCATCGGAAAAAAGACGGCCGAAAAAATTGTTGACCTTTTAGGAGAAGAAGCAATTGATAAGATTTTAGATGATCCAACGCTTCTAGAACAGGTTTCTGGCTTAACGAAAAAAAAGCGGGAAATGTTAATAGACACTATCCGTTTAAATTATGGTATGGACAAGATGATTGTGGGTTTAAATCGTTATGGTTTTGGTAGTCAACTGGCCTTTGCTATCTATCAGACCTATAAAAATGACACTCTAGATGTTATTGAAGAAAATCCTTACCAACTCGTTGAAGATATCGAAGGAATTGGTTTCAAAAAAGCAGATAATATAGCAGAACAGTTAGGAATTGACGCTACATCGAATAAGAGAATTCGCGCGGCTATCTTGCACCAAATTTTGCAACAATCGACCGAAACGGGAAATACTTATATCGCAGCAAAGGACTTATTAGAACAAGTTTTACATATGTTAGAAAACAGTCGCCCTGTGGAAATTGACCCCGAAAAAATTGCTAATGGTGTGATTGAGTTAGTAGAAGAAGGGAAAATTCAACAAGAAGGAACAGATTTGTATGAAAATAGCCTCTATTTTGCAGAATGGGGAATTGCCACAAGTATCCAACGTTTGCTGCAGAGAAAAAAAGAAATTAAATACTCAGAAGATAAAATCAACAAAAATTTGCGTAAACTAGAAAAGCGTTTGGGCATTGTCTATGGTGATTCCCAAACAGAAGCCATTAAAGAAGCGATCCGGTCTCCGCTATTTATTTTAACTGGAGGACCGGGGACAGGGAAAACGACGGTTATTAGTGGCATTGTAGAATTATTTGCTGAGCTAAATGATATTGACCTGGATCCCAGTCAATATTCAGAAGAAACTTTCCCCGTTTTATTAGCTGCTCCCACCGGACGTGCCGCTAAACGTATGAATGAAACGACTGGGTTACCTAGTAGTACGATTCATCGTTTGCTAGGTTTAAATGGACGAGAAAACAAGGCTAAAAATACCGCTCCTAAAGAACTTGAAGGCGGGCTTTTGATTGTTGATGAAATGTCAATGGTAGATACGTGGCTAGCCAATACCTTATTTAAAGCGATCCCTGACAATATGCAAGTCATTTTTGTAGGCGATAAAGATCAACTGCCTTCTGTAGGCCCCGGTCAAGTTTTACATGATTTATTAGGAATTTCTGAAATTCCACAAAAAGAATTAAATGAGATCTATCGCCAAGGAGATGGTTCCAGTATCATTTCTTTAGCTCACGAAATAAAAGAAGGACAATTACCTAGTGATTTTACGCAAAATCAACAGGATCGGTCTTTTTTTGCTTGTCAGGTGCAACAAATTGAGCCTCTGATTTCTACAGTCGCATTAAAAGCTAAACAAAAAGGATTTACGCCGCAAGATATTCAAGTTTTAGCGCCTATGTATAAAGGTCCTGCCGGGATTAATGCGTTAAACAAAATGATGCAAGAGATTTTTAACTCAAATGAAGATGGCACGAAAAAAGAAGTCGTTTTCAATAATATAGCCTATCGTATTGGAGATAAAGTCTTACAATTGGTTAATGCCCCTGAAGATAATGTGTTTAATGGGGATATGGGAGAAATTACCGGGATCATTTATGCCAAGGATTCAGAGGATAAAGTGGATGAACTTGTCATTGCTTTTGATGCAAACGAAGTCACCTATAAACGTAATGAGTGGAATAAGATCACGCTGTCTTATTGTTGTTCGATCCATAAGGCCCAAGGTAGCGAATTTAAGATGGTTATTTTACCCATGGTCAACCAATATTACCGTATGTTGCAACGCAATTTACTTTATACAGCTGTGACTAGAAGTAAAGAGATGCTCATTTTGTTAGGTGAAAATTCTGCTTATAAACGTTGTGTTGAACAAGTTTCTACTTTACGTCTAACAGCACTGCAAGAAAGGATCAAGGGAATTGATTCGATCTCACCAGCCATGAGGCTCAAAATCTCCACTTATGAAAATGAACAAGAAGAAGCCCCTTTTGAAAAAGAGCAAGGGCAAAAAAAGGGCGGCGTTAAAGAAAAAAATTCCGGCTCTGCTAAGGTAACGACTGCTGATTTATTTGCGCAAGATAAAGCGGATGTTTCTTCAAACGGCCCTACTCAATTAACAGAAAGCCTGATCAACGCCAACGAAATCGACCCTATGATTGGTATGGGCGAATTAAAGCCGGATGACTTTCAAACAACTGAAAAATAGCTCGTAAAAAATCTTCCAATTACAATCAACCTGTTAGGACTTGATTATAATTGGAAGATTTTTGTATATCATTTTGAAAAAATATTAAAACCAAAAAAATTGTTCGGTAGTAGAAAACGTAAAGTCGTAAGCAGCTTTATCAGAATCTTCGCCATCTTTTTGCAAAAATTGCCTCGTAGGAGAACTTAACTGTATATTTTTCGCTTTAAAATGGTGAAAGTATTTTGAACGCGTATGTTTTTGTAAGAGAAGTAATACAATTAAATAAAAGATTTTGAACATAGGTAATCTTTCTACAATCATTAAATCCATTTGTGCTTCATGGATATTTGCCATGGGGGCAATGTTAATACCGCCACCAAAATAAGGATGGTTTGTTATGGTGCACAAAAAAGCCTGTTTAAAATAGTAGCTTTGATTGTTGCATTTAATGGTAATAGGAAATCCCTTTTGCTTGAATAGTGCACGCAATGCGGAACGAATATAAGTTAGAGAACTTATATTGTATTTATATAGCTGTTGTTTAGCAGTTGAGTGGTTCGTTGCATGCACAATAGCAGCGTCTAAACCAATACCGATATTATTAACACAGAAACTGTGTATATTATCGTTTTGCTGACGTGCGCTCAGTAGATTGACTTCACGAGGCTTGGTTGTTTGTAGAATGTTCTCCAACATTTTGGCTGGTGTTTGTAAAAGTTTTAGGCTTCTAGCGAAATCATTTCCGGAGCCTGCTGGAATGTAAGCAATAGGAATTTGGTTTGGGATACTATTCACTACCTGATGAAGTGTGCCATCACCACCGATAACGATTAGTAGGGGAAAAGGCGCTTGCGATTGTTTAGCTTGCACACTCCAAGGAGTTAAAATAGTTGGGATTAGTTTATTGATAAGTTTTATTTCATGTAGATGGTATTTTGTTTCTAAAATGGTGAATAGTTGTTGTTTTTGTTCTAACAATGTAGTTATTTGTTTGCCTACTTTTTTGCCATTACCACCGCCAGCTGTAGGATTAATTAAAAGGTAATAATGAAATTTCATGAGAGCTGTCTCCATATTTTTCTATTATTGTAACATGACCTCTACTAAAAAATGAGACAAAAAAATAGAATCCGATGAGAATGAATTTTTGAGAAAGCTCTTCAAAGTTC
>JAKDZT010000172.1 GCA_030462125.1 Tetragenococcus sp. | reverse complement strand
AGTCGAATATTCTACAAAATAAAAACAATATGAAGAAAAAAGATAACAAGTTAGCTATCGTACAAGATATTAAATTATATATGGATGAAAATTTTACTCAAGAGTTTAAAGTAAAGAATTTAGAAAGTAATCCACGGTGGAATATCAATTCATTTTATTTTGCTCATAAATTCAAAGAGCTTTATGGTTATTCACCCATTGAATATTTACAACGACGCAGGATAGGAGAAGCTC
Source organism: Tetragenococcus sp. (assembly GCA_030462125.1). Lineage (GTDB taxonomy): Bacteria > Bacillota > Bacilli > Lactobacillales > Enterococcaceae > Tetragenococcus. The sequence continues at coordinate 4,193 of JAKDZT010000172.1, read as the reverse complement.
AAACGCAATTAATTACAACTAAAAGTTCAGTCACAGAAATTGCTCACAAAGTAGGATTTAATAGTTCTGCTTATTTTTCAACACTTTTCAAAAAGATTGTTTCTCTAAGTCCCAGAGAATATCGAGATAGGTACGTGAAATAGTGAACGCAAGATTTTAAAATTTTTGTTTTTTACTTTTTTGAGAAGGACTTTTACTAAGTTTAGTAAATCACATATTGCGCAAGATACGAAAATACTTTTAACCAATTGTCTTCTATAATTTAATGGTAGACACAAGTTGTTAATTATTAGTCAGCCTAGTAATTCATTTATTGTGAAAATAAAAACAAGAGGTGGTTTTAATATGGGTAATATTTTATTGGCCCTAGTGCCAGCGTTAATGTGGGGAATCAACCCACTAGTTATGCAAAAAATTGGTGGTAAAGCAACAAATCAACAAATGGGAATGTCTATGGGAACATTAATATTCTCAGTGGCGGTTTTATTTTTTTATCAACCAGCTACATGGTCTGCCAATCTAATTATAGCTTCATTTTTATGTGGGATATCTTGGTCATTTGGTCAGTTTAACCAAATTAAAAGTTTTCATATAATTGGTGTTTCACGTGCAATGCCGATTTCGACTGGGACACAATTAATTGGTACAACTTTAGTGGGTGTATTGTATTTTAGAGAATGGACTCAAACAATGCATTATTTTTTAGGAATAAGTGCATTAGTATTAATTATTGCGGGTGTTACTTTTACTGCTTATCAAGAAAAAGTAGAAAAAATAAGTAATGAAGTAGACATGAAAAAAGGGATGATTACATTAATTGTTTCTTCTGCAGGTTTTGTATTATACGCAGTAATTCCTCGTCTTGCTGATATTAATGGCTGGGATGCAATTTTCCCACAAGCGATTGGTATGTTTATCGGTTCGATTTTGTTTTGTTCATTTGAGAAGAAACCAGATATTTTCGGAAAAAAGTCTTTTCAAAATTTACTTATTGGGCTCTTTTTTGCTATTGGGAATATTACACTTATGCTTTCCAATGAAGCAAATGGCGTTGCATTAGGTTTTACCCTTTCTCAGATGAATGTGGTGGTTTCCACTATAGGTGGACTGCTTATTCTTCATGAAATAAAAACTTCCAAAGAACTTAAGTACACTTTAAGTGGTTTAATCTTGGTGGTTGCCGGAGGTATTTTGATAGGTATGACGAAGTAGGATTTTCGGGGACGACAAGAAAAGTGAAATATGTTATTTTTGTAACAGAGTAAGAGAACGCTTGAAATTGCAAAATATAGTAATGTAATGAAAATATGAGGAGGAATTTCATTGGATAATCATTTGATTCGTGTAGGTGTTATCGGATGTGGAGCGATCGGAAAGGAACACGTTGAACGACTAACGAACGTCGTTTCTCAGACTAAAGTCGTGGCTGTATACGACTATGTAGAAAAAGTTGCAGATGAAGTTGCGCAAAAATATGACGCTAAAAGTTTCGCAAGTGGTGAAGAATTAATCGCAAGTAATGACGTGGACGCGGTTGTAGTCTGTTCGACAGATGAAACGCATGCTGGTTACGTTGTGGAGTGTTTAAAACAAAATAAATATGTTTTCTGTGAAAAGCCACTAGCGTTAACTGCCAAAGAATGCGAAGAAATGATGGCAATTGAAAGTGAACAAGGCCATCGTTTGTTACAAATGGGTTTTAATCGTCGTTTTGATAAAGGGTATGTTGAAATGAAAAAAGCGATTGAAGCAGGTGAAGTCGGTGAGCCGTTAATGATTCATAGTGCACACCGCAATATCGCACAGGCTGCTGGTTTCCAAACTGATTACGCAATCACTCGTGTTGCTATTCATGAAATTGATATTAGTCGTTGGTTATTAAATGACGAATACGATGAAGTCCAAGTTCTTAAAGTAAAACAAAGTAAACGCACTTCCGGCGATTGGTTAAACCCACAGTTGATGATGTTTACAACAAAATCAGGACAGCGTATTGATGTTGAAGTCCAAACAGATGGTGCTTACGCTTATGACATTCGCTGCCAAGTGGTTGGAGAGGATGGTACACTAGATTTACCAGATCCGGCCGCAGTGACTAAGCGAAAAAACCAACAAGTTTCTTACGGTTTAGGAGATCATTGGGCGAGTCGTTTTGCGGATTCTTATGATGAGGAGTTTATTGAATGGGCAACAGGTATTTTAAATGATCAACTTGTCGGAGCCAGCACTTGGGATGGTTATGCTTCTTGTGTAACCTCAGATGCATTAATTCAATCAAGGAAAACCGGCCAACCAGAAAAAGTAACGATGATTGAACAAGCCGAGATTTATAAATAGTTTTTCTCTAAGTTATATAAGCAAAAAAAACGCTAATTTACGAGTTAGCGTTTTTTTGCTTTACAATAATTAGATGTAACAAACTAGGATAAATGTTATGATGTAAGCGAAAACAAATGTATGAAAAGGAGAATAAAAATGACGATAGATTTAACGGTAGAACAATTAGCTAATAAAATCGATCATACTTTATTAAAAGCAGATGCACAAGAAGCCGCTTTTGAAAAGTTATGTCAAGAAGCAAGAGCGTATGGATTTAAAATGGTAGCGATTAATTCCGCGCCGGTTACACTATGTAAAAAGTTATTAAGGGATAGTCCGGTTCATGTGGGAGCTGCGATTGGCTTTCCTTTAGGGCAAACGACTATCCAAACAAAAGTATTTGAAACCAGAGAAGCAATTAAAAATGGCGCAGATGAAATTGATTATGTTATCAACTTATCAAAATTAAAAGATGGTAATGACAAATATATTGAAGAAGAGATGCAAACAATTGTAGATATTTGTAAAAAAGAAAATATTCTTTCGAAAGTTATTTTAGAAACTTGTTATTTAACAGACGATGAAAAGAAAAAAGTTTGTGAAATAGCTAAAGAAGTTCAACCAGATTTTGTTAAAACGACCACTGGTTTTGGTTCAGCTGGAGCAACTGTTGCTGACGTTAAATTAATGAAAGAAGTGGTTGGTGACAAAGTAAAAGTCAAAGCTGCTGGAGGTATTCGTGACTTGAAAACTGCTAAAGATATGCTTGAAGCAGGGGCCGATCGTTTAGGCATGAGTTCAAGTGTTAAAGTTATTGAAGAATATCGAGCAGAAAGGGCACAGTTGGATGGTTAATATTTATCTTATTGGCGTTGGCGCGCGGACATGATTCATGCTAGAAATATGGCTGGAAAAATTAAAAATGCCGAACTCATCGCTTTGTGTGCCCCCCTTTGGAAGAAAGTTTACAGAATGCTCAAGCAGAGCTAGATGACAAAAAAATATATAAAGACTAGCATGATGCTTTAAAGAACGAGGAAATTGATGCTGTAATCATTGTGACGCCGACCGACCGCTTACTTACCATAAAGAAATTGCAATAGCTGCAGCACAAGTAAAAAAAAATATTTTATGTGATAAACCTCTTGCAATGAACGAAGAAGAATGTCAACAAGCATTGGGAAATGCTGAAAAATCGGTTGGATTGAAGGGTGTTATAGCATTTGAATAACGGTATCGAAAAACAGAGAAATAAATGATGAAAGAATTTTCTGCTGAAAAATACCATGTGGATGTATTAAAAGTTGAAGTGCCAGTAAACATGGCTTTTGTCGAAGGTTATAGTGATGGAGAAGTTGTTTATAGTCAAGATGAAGCAGCTGATTACTTTGTTGATCAAACCAATGCAACTGATTTACCATTCATCTTCTTAAGTGCCGGAGTATCAGCTGAATTATTACGTAACACCTTGCGTTTTGCTAAAGAAGCCGGATCGACATTTAATGGCGTCTTATGTGGCCGGACAACTTGGACAGATGGCGTTCCTGTCTTTGTAAAAAGTGGCGAACAAGCCGCTATTGAATGGTTACAAACACAAGGTAAACAAAACATTGATGAATTAAATGAAACATTGAAAGAAACAGCTACACCGATGAAGTAAAAAGACTGGTTACTGTGAAGTTAATTCATAGTAGCCAATTTTTTATAAAGAATAAGTAAAGTAACCACATAAGTCGGACAAACTAATGTGGTTATCATGATTTAACCCCATTAGTTTACTAAACTTATGTGCTTAAACACAAATAACCCCACTACTTTGTGGCCTGCCCCCTCTTTTTGAAACAAAGAAATAGATAAAGTCTAAGGAAGAGGAG
>JAKDZT010000171.1 GCA_030462125.1 Tetragenococcus sp. | reverse complement strand
AAGTAACATTGTTTTGATTTGAGTGACATAAGCAAAGAAACAGGGAGTAAAACGACAACCGTTGTCAAGTATGTTATGTTGGTTAGAGAGGGAAAAGTAGCTTCAATTGTTCCTTATTTAACAGTTGAAAGTAAATAAAAATTTTAGGAGGAATTGAATTGGATAATCATACAATTCGTGTAGGTGTTATTGGTTGTGGAGCCATGGGAAAAGAACATGTGGAGCGATTAACTAACGTTGTTCCTCAAACAAAGGTTGTCGCAGTCTATGATTATGTGCAAAAAATCGCACAAGAAGTAGCTGAAAAATATAATGCGACCAGTTCTGATAGTGGGGAAGCGCTGATCGAGAGCAATGACGTGGATGCAGTCGTGATAGCTTCTGCTGATGAGACACATGCTGGTTATGTCAAGGAATGTTTAAAACAAAATAAATATGTATTTTGCGAAAAACCGTTAGCGCTTACGGCCAAAGAATGCGAAGAAATGATGGAATTAGAAGCAAAACAAGGCCATCGTTTGCTCCAAATGGGCTTTAATCGTCGTTTTGATAAAGGGTATATAGAAATGAAAAAGGCAATTGAAGATGGAGAGATTGGCGATCCCTTAATGATTCATAGTGCACACCGTAATATTTCGCAAGCATCTGGTTTTGAAACCGACTATGCCATTACCCGTGTGGCTATTCATGAAATTGATATTAGTCGTTGGTTATTAGGAGACGAATATGAAGAAGTCCAAGTTCTTAAAGTAAAACAAAGTAAACGCACTTCCGGCGATTGGTTAAACCCACAGTTGATGATGTTTACAACAAAATCAGGACAGCGTATTGATGTTGAAGTCCAAACAGATGGTGCTTACGCTTATGACATTCGCTGCCAAGTGGTTGGAGAGGATGGTACACTAGATTTACCAGATCCGGCCGCAGTGACTAAGCGAAAAAACCAACAAGTTTCTTACGGTTTAGGAGATCATTGGGCGAGTCGTTTTGCGGATTCTTATGATGAGGAGTTTATTGAATGGGCAACAGGTATTTTAAATGATCAACTTGTCGGAGCCAGCACTTGGGATGGTTATGCTTCTTGTGTAACCTCAGATGAATTAATTCAATCAAGGAAAACCGGCCAACCAGAAAAAGTAATGATGATTGAACAAGCGGAGATTTATAAGTAAATTTTATTGACTAGGCAATTAAAAAAACGTTGACTGTAATACCAGTTAACGTTTTTTTAACGAATAAATTTTTATAATTTAATGATTAATACAACGAAAATAAATGCTATGATGTAAGCGTAAACAAAAAAAGGAGAGGATACCCATGACAATAGATTTAACTGTTGAACAGTTCGCAAATAAAATCGATCATACTTTATTAAAAGCAGATGCACAAGAAGCCGCTTTTGAAAAATTATGTCGAGAAGCCCGTAAATATGGGTTTAAAATGGTAGCGATTAATTCCGCGCCGGTTACACTATGTAAAAAATTATTAAAGGGAAGCCCAGTTCATGTGGGAGCTGCGATTGGCTTTCCTTTAGGGCAAACGACTATCCAGACAAAAGTATTTGAAACCAAAGAAGCAATTAAAAATGGCGCAGATGAAATTGATTACGTTATCAACTTATCAAAATTAAAAGATGGTGACGGCAAATATATTGAAGAAGAGATGCAAACAATTGTAGATATTTGTAAAAAAGAAGATATTCTTTCGAAAGTTATTTTAGAAACTTGTTATTTAACAGACGATGAAAAGGAAAAAGTTTGTGAAATAGCTAAAGAAGTTCAACCGGATTTTGTTAAAACGACCACCGGTTTTGGTTTTTCTGGAGCAACTGTTGCTGATGTTAAATTAATGAAAGAAGTGGTTGGTGACAAAGTAAAAGTCAAAGCTGCTGGAGGTATTCGTGACTTGAAAACTGCTAAAGATATGCTTGAAGCAGGGGCCGATCGTTTAGGCATGAGTTCAAGCGTTAAAGTTATTGAAGAGTATCGAGCAGAGCAAAGTTAATTTGTAACAACTCGAAAGTAGGTAATAAATGAAAGCTTTGAATGTGTGAAGAAACACAAGGGGGTACGAAATGCGAGCAGTGCAACTTTATGGAAAAGAAAATATGCGGATAAATAATATAGAAAAACCACAAATTAATGAAAACGAAATTTTACTTAAAATAAAAGCCGCTTCTCTTTGTGGTACTGATGTACGTATGTATAAAAACGGAGCTACAGGTATTGATGAACATCATCCATTAACACTGGGCCATGAAATTTCAGGAATTATTGAAGAAGTGGGGAATAATGTTACTTCTTATAAAATAGGACAAAGGGTTTCTGTGGCGCCTAATGTTGGTTGTGGTAACTGTGATCAATGTATTAATGGAAACACTCATTTATGTACCAACTATCGAGCTTTTGGTATTCATTTAGCTGGCGGTTTTGCTGAGTACTTAAAAATCCCTGAAAAGGCTATTCAGCAAGGAAATATTACGTTTTTGGCTAATAGCACTTCTTTTGAACAAGCAGCTTTAATTGAACCTTTTAGTTGTGTATTTAATGGTCAAGAGATCGCCGGTAGTTTTCCTGGAGAGATCATTGGTGGAGGTCCTATTGGTATCATGCATGCGATGTTAGCCTTTAATAAAGGAGCTGGTCAAGTTATTTTAACCGATCATCATGAAAATCGCATGGAAGCAGTTAAAAAAATCTTGCCGCAATTAACAATTCTATCAGGTGAGAATTTGGCGGATAAAATTGCTGAAAAAACACAGGGAAAGGGAATAGATCTTTGCATCGTTGCAGCTCCTTCATCTCAAGCACAGACAGAAAGCATGTATTATATGGCAACTAATGGGCGTTTACTTTTCTTTGGTGGATTACCCAAAAATCGTGAGAATGTAGCAATAAATACTAATATTTTGCATTATAAACAATTACGTATTTTTGGATGTACTAGGGCTAGCTTATCCTCTTATCGCAACTCTGAAAAACTGATTGCTAGTGGACAGGTCCCTATTGAACGTTTAATTACCAATAAATATCCAATAGAAGAATTTAAACAAGCGCTGGAAAATGCTGAAAAGTCGATTGGCTTGAAAAATGTAATTACTTTTGATTAACATAATAAAAAATCCATTGAAAATTGTGATTAGTATGATTCTCAATTTTCAATGGATTTTTTTAATTTTCAGAAGTTCGTAAGGCATACGAATCTAACAACACTCTAGCTAAAATAGTTAAAGGCAACCTCGAACGCACCTCATAATCTGGAAAAAAAGATCCTTCCGATTTAAATCCTACAAAAGGAATTTCAACAAAATTTATTAAACTAGAGTGGCGGCTGGCTGTTAACAATATCGTTCCAATCTCTAATTGGTAACAATTTTTTGCTGCTGTAACTAACTCTTCAGTCTCTCCGTTAAGGGAAATGAAAATCACTACATCATCTTTCGTTAATTTTTTACTCATCGTTTTTATGATTTCTGGATCTGCATGTAACTCACAATATTTTCCTGTAAGCTGAAATTTGACCATCATTTCTTGTGCCGTCATTTCTGAAAAGCCTCGCGCAAAAATAATAACGCGCTTTGCTGCTTTGATTCTTTGAATTGCATCTTCAATATTACCTGTTTCGATCATATTAATGGTTCGTGTTACTTCTTGTTCATTTTTTAAAATAGCAGTTCGTATTCCTTGATCTACTTTGTCTAAAGAAGAAAAATTAATATCTTTATAAGACATTTCTTTTAAATGATGCTTAAAGGCTGTGAACCCTTCATAGCCTTTTTTCTTCATGGTACGAACAATTGTAGCGGTTGAGACATTGGCTAATTCACTTAGTTTGACGATGGAATAGTTTGGAATATTTTGTATATTTTCTTGAATAAAGTCCCAAACATATTGTTCCGAATCACTTAATTTTTTATCCATGAATGCACACTCCTTGTAGCTCCTATCATAATATGAACAAAACGATGCGTCTATTAAAAAGAAAAAAGTTTGTAAAGGTTTTCTGTTTTATCTCCTTATTTTGAACACTTTTACATATCTATATGCTGCATAATAAAAATTAAGGAGGAAGTGGTGATGGCTTTTTATACTTGTACGTTAAATCTAGCAATTGATTTATTTATTGAAACAGATGAGTTAAAGCCTTTTGTTGTCAATCGAACAAAAGATGATGATATTCAGGCAAATGGAAAGGGATTTAATGTCTCACTGGTTTTAAAAATGTTAGGTATTGATAGCTCCGCACTAGGGTTTCAAGCGGGTTTTACCGGCAATTATATTGAAGAATTTTTACATGAAAAACAAATCGATACGGACTTTATTGAAGTTCCTGGAATGACACGGATCAATGTTTTTACGAAAGTCAATCAAACGAATGAAGAATACAAACTAGTCAATCGAGGTCCGAATGTTCCAAAAGAAGCTGTTCAATCG
>JAKDZT010000170.1 GCA_030462125.1 Tetragenococcus sp. | reverse complement strand
TTAAATTGCAATTCAATAGGTAATAAGCTGAGACCAAAGTCCCAGCTTATAATTTTTAGTATTCTAATTTCCACATATAGCGACGTTTTGTCAACGGATGTTGCCTAGCTTTTGCTAATTCTTCGGCGTATACTCTAAATACAGCCGTAATTACAAACGGATTGAAATAATCTAAAACTGATTTCTCAATAGCAGAGGATAATCCATAATCAAGAGCATCAACCACTGCGGTATTAGCATCAAAACGTTCTAAGAAAGTTAAAGCACGGGCATCAATAGATCTTGTTGACCCATCATTCATTAACAAAATAAATGGAACGTCTTTATCTGTAATTTCAAAAGGACCGTGGAAGTATTCACCAGCATGGAAAGTTCCTGAGTTAATCCACTGCATTTCCATCATTAAACAAACTGAAGTCGAATAAGCAACTTCATGAGTAGCTCCACTACTCATCACATAAATAACTTCCTCATCTTTAAATTGTTCCGCAAATTGTTTGGCATCTTTTCTAGCTTCCAAAGCTGATTGTTGAGAAAGATCATAGATCTTATCAAAGCCACTTTGCATAGCCTCATAATGCTCATAGCCTTCAACTTGGTTTAACAATTCTACTGCAAGCTGTAAAGCATAACCGGTTTTTTCAAGTTTTGCTGCATAATTTTCAGCAAAACCGTGTAAAATGACATAATCAGCGTCTTTCGTTAGAGGAGAACCTTCACTACGAGTTAAGCTAATAACATGTGCTCCTTTTTCTTTAGCTACAGTATTAGCTTCAACTGTTTCTGGCGTAGTACCTCCTAATGAAGCTGTAACGACTACTGCATTTTCATTGACTAAAGCCGGTGTAGTGTAATTAAACTCATTTGAAGTATAATGACTTACACTTATTTTTTTTGCATTTTGATCTAAGAAGTATTTTGCTGGATAAAGGTCAGCTTTTGAAGCACCACATCCTACAAAAACCACATGTGTAATTTCATTTTTTCCTAAAATTTCTTTGATAATACTTTTTGGATTCATTTAAGAATACCCTCCTAAAATTTTTTTATTAAACCAAAATGGTTTATTATAGCTAATTAATTTAAAATACCTAATACATTAAATACCACGCCACCAACTATACAAATTGTAAGCAGCCACCCCATCGGAACTTTTTTCCTAATCAGCCAATACATAATGAAAGTAGCTGCTAAGGAAAGCATTTGTGGTAAGAGATCATCTAAAACATCTTGTAGTACAAAAGTTTCACCAAAACTAATTGGCGTTTCTAATTCAATTAAACTTGCGATCATTGAGCCGATTACCATAAGTCCTACAATAGAGCACACATACATTACACGATCCATTAATCCTTCTTCATAAAGCTTAGCCAAATACTTGTTACCCATCGTATAGCCAAGCTTGCCGCCGTAATAAGTAATAACAAACGACGGAACAAATGAAATAATCATCGCTAAAATTGGCCCTAAAATACTTCCTTCTCTGGCTAGATTAATCCCTAATCCAAAAGCTAAAACACGGATTGTTCCTTGAAAGAAAGAATCACCTATTCCAGATAATGGCCCCATCAAACTTGTTTTAACAGCAGTGATCGTCTCAGGGTTAAAATTTTCTTGATCTTCATAGTATTGTTCTTCCATCGAAGCGCTTAGCCCTAAAACAAAAGCGCTAGTTTGTGGTGTACAATTATAATAGAGCATATGTCGTTGATAAGCTTCTTTTTTCAATTCGCCATCCTCGCTGTTTTTATAAATATTATCTAAAACAGGAGCAATCCCATACATAAATCCCATATTCATTTGTCGCTCGTAGTTCCAAGAAGCTTGAATAGCCCATGAACGCCAGAAAAATTGCCAATATTTCCAGCTGTTTGGATCTTTTTCTTTTGCCATCAAAATCCCTCCTTATAAATCATCTTCTAATGGGTCTACTTCTTCAGCATTTCCACCGTTTCCGCCATTTCTACCATATTTCACTTCATACATTACAAAAGCTACAATACAAGCAAAAAGTGCTATTCCTGTAACATCTAACCCTGAATATGCAGTAATCAAAAAGCCTAAAAGCAAATAGGGAATTAAACGGTTTGTCAGCATTGTATTAAGTAACAAAGCAAACCCAAAAGCTGGTAAAATTTTACTTGCAACGCCTAATCCATCTGTCAGCCATTTAGGAATTATATCTACTAACTGCTGAACTAAGTCTGTTCCAAAATAAATCGCCATGAAAATTGGGATGAAATAACTTAGACCATATAAAAGTGTTCCCCAACCTATATGAATCCTTCGAGCTTTTGCAAATTTTCCTTGTTCAATTAACGTATCCGCTCGGTGAGAAAAATTTGATAAAAACGTTCGTAGTACAATATCAAGCATCTGTCCCAAAACGGAAATAGGTACAGCTATCGTCAGAGCTGTTTCAGCGTTTGCATTAGAAAAAATAGCAAAAGCTGCTGCAATAATTGAGGCCATATTCATATTAGGTGGAGCCGCAGCTCCTATATTTACAATTCCTAATGACATCAATTCGAGTGACGCACCTACAACCAGTCCAGTTTGCAGATCTCCAAGTACAAGCCCAACAAGCGTACTTCCAATGAGGGGACGTTCAAAATTTAAGCGTCCTAATATACGCGAGTCAAGCGCACAAAAGACACCAATGAATCCCAGTAAAATCGACTGAACTAACATAATTTTTTCCTCCTTTCAATTTCACAACTTACTATTTAAATCTTCTTTTTTAGAAGTCGGCACCTGTTGCATATATAATTTGATTCCCATGTCCCTTAATTTTTTTGAATCTTCTACTTCTGCAGAAGTTAAATGGATAGCATTACTATATTGTTCGGATCCCTCTTTTTTAGGAATACCACCATAATTAATCTCTTCAATTTTTGAATAGGCTTCACAAAATTTTAGCGTCTCTTCTGTATTACCAAAAATTAGCATAATATTATCGCTCAATTGTTCAACTTTCGGGATTTTTGAAATAAGTTCATCTACTGTAAAGATATTTAATTTCATCCCAGATGGTTTTGATAGATTTAATGACATTTTTTTAAAATCATCTGTAGCAGCTTCATCGTTAACTACAATAGTACGTGTAATTCCAAGAGCCTTGCTCCAAGCAAAAACAACCTGGCCGTGCAGTAAACGATAATCAATACGTACTAATTTGATCATAGGTCATCACCTTCTGTATTTGTATTTTTTGCAAGCAAGCTATTACAATTAATAATCCCCTGCTGACTTTCTTGAATAATTCTATCTAATTCTTTTTCCTCTATTTTTTCAGTTTGAGTCGCAATTCCCATAACTAACATTAAATTCATACCAGCTATTAAAGTAATATTGGATTTATTTAACAACTTCAAAACTTCATTGTTTACACTGCCACCAAAAATATCACTTAATATGTAAATATGATCATTTTCATTAAAAGTTTTGATTTTTTCATTCATACTATGTAATAGTCTACTGTCATCGTCTCGATAACTAGAAAAAGCATGAATATTATCTAATTCCCCAATCAGCATACTCGCTGTTTGCAACATTCCTTTAGCAAGCTCACCATGACTGGCCAATAAGATCTGGTTCATTTTATCCCTCCTTCTATTTCGCTTGTATAAATATATAAGCAATTTACATGCCAAAATTTATCAAGGCTTCCATATCAGGAAAGAATATAGATTTCTGAATATTCTCAACAGTGTTTTTATGAAATCAACACTATTAAACATATAGTGTTGGAGGATAAAAAAAGAAGTAACAAAGAATATTTCTCGTTACTTCTAAAACATTATTTTATTATTCTTTACATGATTTTACTCTATGATCCCGCTTTTTGGTGTAACTTCAAAAAAATCACACACTTCTAACAATTGTTGATTTGTAATTCCTTTAGTTATTCTTTTATCAAAAGTATTTATGTATATTTTAGCTGCTTTATTCACAGTTTCAATTAAACCAAAAGCGTCGTTTAAACTGCTTCCAGATGCTAAAATACCATGATGTGCCCAAATTACAATTCGACAATCTTTTAGTTTCTCTGCTGTTGCTTTTCCAATTTCTTCATTTCCACATACCATCCAAGGTAACACCCCCACGCCATCTGGAAATACGATAATACATTCAGTAACCATTCCCCACAAAGAACGTGTCAAAGTCTTATCATCTAGTTCATGAACAAAAGTCATCTCGGAAATTTCTGTAGCATGATTATGAACGATTACTCGATGAGCAGGATCAATTTCTAAACGAGCACTATGAGCAAGTAAGTGCATATAAATTTCACTAGTTGGCTTATTGTTATTCTCGAAGCCGGCTATTATTGTATAGCCTTCCTGTTCTATTTTTATAATCCCGATAGTCGTTTCTATAGTATCTTTCACTAAACGAAAATTACTACCAGAAGCTGTAATAATTAAATAACGTCCCACTAAATTATT
>JAKDZT010000169.1 GCA_030462125.1 Tetragenococcus sp. | reverse complement strand
AGATATTATAATAATCATACCTACAAATTTTTATAAGTGTTGAATAAAAGAGGGAGGAAAATGAAAAGTACAATTCAAAATGAAGATACTCTTTATGCTATAAAGGGTTACTTGTCAGAAAAGCAAGAGCATGTCCAAATAGGAAAACTAGGCTGTTTTTCTTTTGAAAAAGGGTACTATGTCTATGTGGGAAGTGCCAAACGTAACATTCGTTCTAGAATCAGCCGACATATTCAAATAGAGAAGAAGCAACATTGGCACTTAGATTATTTACGTCCTTATTTAGAAATCCAAGAAGTACAAACGTATCCCGGAGCAGAAGGAGAATGTCAACTTTTTGCTCGTTTAAGAAAACAAAATGAGGGAAGCATTCCAGCAAAAGGATTTGGTTCTTCTGATTGTCAATGTGTGTCACACCTGTTTTACACAGCCACAAACCCTTTTGTATCCTCTATGTAGACTCAAAAGGGTTTGTGAAAAGCTGTAATGTTAAGCAAGTAAAAGACGGATAATATTAAATAGGGCAAAGCACAGCAGTGTGCTCCCGGCGCCAATTCCAGTGATTGCACTCGCTTTGTAAGTGATCGTTTTACTGCGTTTCACTGTAATGATTGAAGTAACAATAAAAAGGATTGCCAATATGTGCATCGTAGGCTCTTGAAAAATAAAGGCTAAGGGAGAGAAGTGAACACCTACAACCAGACAGATCCAGGGAGCAATATAGTTTTCTAGTTGTTTTCTGTATAATAGGTAAGCAACGACTCCGCCTAATAAAAACTCGATAATAACAATGATATAGTACCAGGATGACAGACCTTTTTCCGTTAAGACGCTCGCTTCTTCTTGGTAGTTAAAAACAAGATAAATACCGAATAATCCTATTAAAAGTGAAGTACCGCAAGCCACACCTAGATACTTTTTCCATGACTCTTTGGGGCCTTCTAGTGCCCAGCCAAACCAAACAAACCCAAAAAACCCATAAATAACAACCGACGTGGCAATATCTCTAAGATACTCCATAGAACTTCCTCCTCGTGATTTCCTTCAACATGAGTCGTACACGATAAAATAAGTTTCTACATTTGAATGGTGAATTTCTAGTTGTTAGTCGACTTGTGACAAGTTGTTTTTATTCATTCTAAGTATAATCGAGTGCTGTAAGCAATACAAGTCAGTTATAAAAGTATGTTTTACATAAGCTTACAAGCATTCAACCTCATGGGCCTAGAGACCAAAAAGAGGGAGTAGAATATGAATGGACTCCCCCCCCCTGCTTAAAAAAATTGGGGAACAACTTCTGAACCTACACTAGTTTTCCCAAATTCTAGAGTCTCTTTTCGAAACCTACACTAGTTTTCCAAATTCTAGAGTCTCTTTTCGAAACCTACACTAGTTTTTCTAAATTCTAGAGTCTCTTTTCTGAACCTACACTAATTTTCCTAATTTTTAGGGCTACTTTCGAGAAAGGCTTTCTATCTTTTAGAAAATAGAGTCGTTGTCATTAGTAGCTGTCACAAATAACAACTTCTTTTTCCTCACCACTATAAACCTCAATAAATTTTACGCTTAGTACTTTTATTTAAATGGGGCGGATCATTTTTAAATATGATCCGCCCCATTGTGCATGCTTTTTATTCTGATGTAGGCTGTTCAGTTTTGCTCACTCTATACGTTAGATAGAAAGCAACAAAAAGTAATAAAATACCAATCACTGTAAAAGAGATGGCATTTGAGCCAGATAAATCGGCTAAAGCATTGGTATTATAAATAATGGCAAACGGCGAAGCAATGACGAGACCTAAAATACCACTGTAAGTTAAGCTAGGATGATGGATAAATAAGTACTCGATGATTTTACTGATTAAGAAAATACCCAGTAATATGCCAATTCCAAAGGGTAAAAGAAGACTCACATTGTAAAACAAAGCTTCCCAATTTAGCACACGAAGAGCGTCAAAGAAATTTGTCAAAGTGTTAATAATACCATAGTAGTAACCAAGGATCATCAAAATTAAGGAACCGCTAATCCCAGGAACAACCATGGTCGCAGAAGCGATAATTCCGATCAAAAATAGGAGAACAATATTTGTAAAATTGACTTCTAACGAGGCAAAACCCGTTTCCGTTTCTTGCATAAAAGACATCCCAGCAACTAATATAAAAAAAGCAAGAAATACAATAATATGGGATATGTTCAAATTTAATTGATATTGTTTCATTGAAGCTTGAAATTTACGGAACAAAATGGGCAATCCACCCAGAATAAGCCCTACAAAAGCCAACGCTGTGGGCAGCGTATATTGACTTAATAAAAATTCAATCGCATAGGAAAAAAAGATGACGCCAGCAACTAAACCAATTCCCAATGGGATCAGTATTTTAAAGCTTTTTTTCCACTTTTTAAATAAATGGGTAATGGCGGAGATCATATCATCATAAATCCCTAAAGAAACGGCCATCGTTCCCCCGCTTACGCCGGGGATAATATTTGCTATACCCATCATCATTCCTTTAATGATCATCCAAAAATAATTCAAGTTCGTTACCTCCAAAAATTTTATTACTCATACATTCTACTTTAAAGCGGAGTAGGTAGCAATTAAAGATACAACGGTATTTACTAAATTATAACAATAAACTTAATAAAATATAGGCGGAGCTACTGATGATACGATTTTACTTGATTTAAAAAAATACTTCCATTTCTATTACTAATTTAGAATAGATGGAAGTACTTTTTTGCTGTATGTTTTATAAGGAAATAATTACTTCTTTATAAAGTTATACCTGCTCCAGGTCCTAAGGCAAGGCCAAATAAGAACCAGATGACTAATATAACGGTCCAACTGGCTAAGAATGCCATAGAATAAGCTAACATGGTAGATACCAAAGTACCGATTCCTGCATTTTTATCATAGCGTTGAGCAAATATCAAAATCATAGGGAAGTAATTTAATAATGGTGAAATAACATTTGTAGACGAATCAGCGATCCGATAGGCAACTAATGTCATCTCTGGTGCGATATTTAAATTATAAAGCATAGGTGCAAAGATAGGCGCTAGAATGGCCCATTTTGCGGATGCTGAACCAATAAATAGATTGATAAATCCTGAAACAACGATAAAACCTAGAACCAATGGAAGACCAGTTAAATGAATTGATTCCAGTAAATCAGCACCAGATACTGCTAAAATCGTCCCCAAGTTGGTATATTCAAAGTAATCAATCAATTGAGCAGCAAAGAAGGCTAACACGATGTAATTCCCCATTGAGCTCATAGCTTCTGACATCCCTTTTACGAAATCAGAAGAATTTTTAATTTTACCGACTGTTATTCCGTAAGCTAGACCAGGTAAGGCAAATAACAAGAAAATTGCTAAAAGCAAGCCTGTAGATAAGAATTCATTGATGGATTCTGCGCCAATTGCTTCATCATACCCTCTAAATAATGCTCCTTGTGGGAACATTAAAAAAGCCATAATGATAACATAAACGATTAAAACGATGAGAGAATTGCGTAATCCCTTTCGTTCGATATCACTTAAGGATTCAAAATCTGGCCGGTAGTCTCCCTTATATTCCCCTAAGCGAGGTTCTACAAACTTGTCAGTGATGAGTGCCCCTACAATTGTAAGTACAACTGAGGAAACGATCATGAAGTACCAATTGGCTGTAATAGCAAGGTCATAATCAATACCTGCTGAATTGAGAGCTGCGTTTGTAATATCAACAAGTAGAGCATCTGTGGGGCCAACGAGTAAGTTCGCGGAGAACCCACCAGACACCCCAGCAAAAGCGGCAGCTAAACCTGCAAGCGGGTGACGACCAGCTCCGGCAAAGATAAGCGCTCCTAAAGGAATAATAACAACATAGCCAACATCTGAAGCAATATTTGAGATAATACCGGCAAATACGACTGCTGCTGAAAGTAAGAAAGCTGGTACATTAGATAATAAACGCTTTAATGTAGAAACAATAAGTCCTGTCCATTCAGCGACACCTACACCTAACATAGCTACAAGTACTGTACCTAAGGGTGCGAAACCGGTGAAGTTATCAACAGCTGAGTTGAATATATGGTTAAGTCCTCCAGCTGAAAATAATGAAACTGCTTCTACTGTGAGAGTCTCTCCTTCCTCAGCGTCAAAATATTGGACACTTAAGTCTGTTGCACTTGCAATGCCAGATATAACAATGACAATTGCGGCTAAAATGATGAATAAAACGACGGGGTCAGGTAATTTGTTCCCTACTCGTTCTATCCAGCCAAAAAAGCCCGAGTTTCCAGAGTTTTTCTTTTCCTCCATTCGAGTTCCCTCCTTAATAAGTGCTATACAAAAATATGAAAAATTATAAGTATACCCATGAGTTTACCAGTTGCCCATTTAGAAAACAATTGATTGTGAAAGAAAAATTTTGTTTTCTAATAAAAATGCCATAAAAAAGTTATT
>JAKDZT010000168.1 GCA_030462125.1 Tetragenococcus sp. | reverse complement strand
TATTATTATTTGACTTTATTCTTTACCAACGTTGTTTGACAGAGAACCTATTAAATAGCGAAAAGGCTGAAAACGGTCATATCAATTTTTTACAAATAATAATGTATTTGGAGGCACGAGAAGTGAGAGAAAGAATCAAATTGGTTTCAGTACAAGATGAAACCATTGTATTTGAAAAACCAAGAAAGTCAATAATTAATAATGTTTTTCTTCTAAATGAGAAAAAGAATAAAGTAGATATTGAAATTATATCGCAAATAGATAATTTAATTTTAAAAAATCCAGTAGAAAATTTAGAAGAAGGAATTAATTATTTTTTATGGATTAATAATCATCAAAAAGCAAGTGAAGAAAGTTTACTTACAGGGATGAACGGCATAAGTATAGAAGGCGATACTAACGCTATTGTTTTTAGAAAACATAGTGGTGACCTTTTTCCAAGTAATTCTGAGCATATATTGGAAGGTGATATGCCCACTCAGATAGTAGATTTTGAGGAAAATAATTCTTCATTAAATATATTCAACCAGATATTAACAAAAATGAACGTTAAAAGTTTCTTTGCAGTGAACGAAGAAACCGAGGAGAAGAAAGAATTTCCTTTCTCTTTTGCAGAAGATACTGTTTCAATCGATTTATCAGAATCTCTACCTCGGGGACACTGGCAATTGAAGGTTCTTTACACATTTAATTCTCTCTATCTAATTGATACTATTGTCGAAGGTGATCCTGCACATTACAATAAATCATCATTTATTGGTTACATAGGAAAACATGGAGAAAATCATCAAGGAATTTATTTTAAAGGGAATAGGCTTGTCATAAGCTCGCTTTTAGTTGAAGATTTTTTTAAAGAAATTCCGGTTGATGAAAGAGAAGATATATTGGTGGATCAAGTCATTGTGCATGATACTGCTAAAAGAGGTATAGAACTACATATTGTTGATGAACAATTTTTATTAAGTAAACTAAAAGAAATCATATTTGTTTCAAGAAAAAGAAAAAAACGTGTGCGGATAACTACTGTAAAGTTGATGAACGGTAATATTTTTGTTCCTCTAACTTCAGAAACTTTACAGGAAGTAAGTAATAACCGCTGGGATTTAGAAGGCTGGTTTGTTAACGGAAAGCAGTCAAGGGCTGGAAGACTGCAAGTTGTAAGAGCAACTAATAAAAAGTTAACCTATCTGAACTTTTCTACTGATGATTATACTACGATGGTTTATACTACAATGAATAATTATATCGCTATTCTGAAGTCTTCTGGTTCTTTTATATTCAAAGAAAGATATAAAATAAAGACTAAAATGTTGAATATCGTTAAAAAAGATAAAGATGGATTTTCAATGACTGTTCAAGTAAAAAAAGTTGGAAATGTGACTATTAAAAATATCCTTTTAAAATTGCGTTCTCATGATACCATTAAAATGATCGAAACCGGAGATACTGAGGTCAAACATATACAAAATCATAGTTATTCTGCTCATGGTTCTTTCTCGATGGACTGGGGTAAAAAGTTCTTTCCATTATACTGGGATATTTTTATAACAGTTGTCGATGAAGAAGGAAACGAGGAAAGAATAAAAGTAACGGATGCAACAAGTAAATTAAAAAAGCAAGTAAACAAAGATTACTTCAAAAATGCTATTTATACAAAAGATAAAATTCTCTACCCATATGTAACACTGAAAAATGATATAGCTTTTATGATGCGGGATAGAGAATACTA
Source organism: Tetragenococcus sp. (assembly GCA_030462125.1). Lineage (GTDB taxonomy): Bacteria > Bacillota > Bacilli > Lactobacillales > Enterococcaceae > Tetragenococcus. The sequence continues at coordinate 2,727 of JAKDZT010000168.1, read as the reverse complement.
TGAGAACAAAAAAAACAAATTGAAAGAAAAGCTAGCTTATGTAATCTATCTAGCAATGAAGCCATTTTATTATAGAAATAAAGATATTTGGCTGGGTTTTGAAAAGTTTTCCGCTACAGCACAAGATAACGGGTACGCTTTTTTTCAATATGTAGATAAGAATAAGCTACATGATAATTTTTATTTTATCTTAGATAAGCACTCTTCTGACTATGAAGAAGTCAGAAAACAGAGCAACAAAGTAGTTCCCTTTATGTCATTCAAATATTTATTATTAATTTACGCAAGTAATTTATTAGTTTCTTCAGAGAATAAACGCCATGTGTATAATCTGCGAATAAAGTCTGGAATTGTTCCTAAGAAAATTGCTAGCAAACAAAGCGTTTTCCTCCAACATGGTGTAACTGCGTTAAAACAGTCAAATGTTTTCAAAAAAGCAAAGGGAAGAGGAAATTTCAGCTTAGTCATTGCAACATCTGAATTAGAAGAAGAGATTATCAACCAAAATTGGAAATATGAATTAAATGAAATAGCAGTAACTGGGTTTTCCAGATGGGACAAGCTATTTGACAAATCACAGGATAGAAAACATAAAAAGATATTTGTCATGCCAACTTGGAGAACTTGGATGGAAGATATGCCTAAAGAAGATTTTAAGAGGACCGATTATTACGATAATTATATTAATTTTTTAAATTCAAAAGATTTGGAAGTTACACTGAAAAAACACGACTTACAATTAGTTTTCTTTTTACATCCTAAATTCAAGCAGTATATTTCTGAATTCAAATTGGATAGTGAACATATTTCTTTAAAGGAATTCCAAAATATTAAAGTTAATGAAGAAATTATGGAAGCATCTTTAATGATCAGTGATTATTCTTCTGTGACTTGGGATATGTTTTTTATGAAAAAGCCAGTATTATTCTATCAATTTGATTATGAAAAATATGAACGATATGAAGGAAGTTATATTGACATGGCAACACAATTGTTTGGTGAGCGTGCGCTGAACAAGCAAGAACTCATCCAATTAGTGCAAGAATACGCGGAAAACGGGTTTCAGTTAAAACCTCGTTACGAAAAATTACATGGAGAATATTTTAAATATGTGGACCATAATAATTCACAGAGAATTTTCGACGTAATTAAGAATTTAAAGTAGGAGGAAAAAATGAATCATATTGAAATACAATTTCAAAATAAAAATAACAAATTTTTGATGTCTTCAGCGTTGGCAGATCAAATAGAAACTATACAAATTAGTAATAAAAATGTTCCATTTGATAAATACTTATCAGATGGAGACAATGCAGAAGTGTTGCTTGACATTAACGAAGTTTTTCCAACAGGTATTTTTTTTGATTTGAAGTTTTTAGATAAAAACAGCCAAATTATTGAAATACAAACAGATATTGAGGGACTGCTGCCTTTTCTGGGAGAAGTGCAGGGAATTCTTAAAGTAGAAGATAATCAGATACAGATGAAATTTTTACATTTTAGAGACCTGTTTAAGCAAGTAAGTAATGCACCCATTCTACAAAACAAAAATTTATATGACCCTAAGAAACAAAGTTTGAATAGGAAAGCAATAAGTGATAGTTATAATCTATTAGTAGTTGCTACACAAAAAGATACCTTGGTTCAACATATTGTTCCTTTAGCTTATAAAGAACACGAAATTATAATTTCTAACGATTATTTAACAGGTTTTTTTGATTTAGAATTTATTCTTTTAGAAGGAGAACATGCTTTTCGCATAACGAAAAATACTAACTCGGAAGTTGATTATGTACCTCCTATAAGGCAGGAAAAAAGAAATTTAGGTTCTTGGAATACTAAAATTACTTACGAAGGCAACCAACATAATCAGCTGTTATTTAGCATTGAAGATAGCTCTGACATAGAGAGTGGTTTCCTTCTAACTGATAATGTATTAATAAAGCTGCAGTGGGCAGATGAAACAAAATTTTTTTTAGCAGACAATTTAGTCTATGAAAACCTTCAAGCAGCATATTTATTATTACAAACAACTTATGGCTTTTATACAAAAAGTCTAAAAGGAAATGATATAATAGATTGGTCTATTGCTTCTGCTTATGTCGATTTAACAAAGTATAATTTTGGAAAAAAGCATCTAAAGAACGCTGTACCTTTATCAGTGAAAGATATCAATATTAAAGATACTATTTTACAATTTTCTTTGAAAGATATTAATGAAAATCATATTGATAGCGAAACTCCAGTTTTGTTAATTAAACAAAGAAACAAGGGAAAAGTATACTATATTCATGGACAGAGAAGATCTTATCGTTTTTTATTTTAATTTTTATTATCTACTAGACAAATTAGAAAATAAGAATGGGTTAAGATGGGATCTCTATTTGATAGATAACGCTAAAAGTATAACCAGCTATCGGCTTGGAGTGTATGAAGAATCTATTTTAGAAAAACCCGCCAGATTTTTCCCTCCTTTTAAGCAAACTTTTGAGAATAATTCAACTTATAAACAACGCACAAGAGTTTACATTACTGAAAATAATGAATTAGCGCTTGTTAAAAATAGCATTTCGAACCTTATAAAAGAGGAGTTTAAGTTAAAAGCCAAAGTTGTTGATTTTAAGATGAAGAAAAATATAATCAATTTACAGGTAAGCGTGATATCTCCTTATATTAGTGATATAAAGCTAGATTCTTTACAACTTATTCAAAGAAATAAAGACGTAT
>JAKDZT010000167.1 GCA_030462125.1 Tetragenococcus sp. | reverse complement strand
TGCTTGCTTATTATCCTGGATAAATTGATTTGCTTTTTCAATTGAATACATAAATGACTTCTCTCCTGTTTTCAAACTAGCTAATTCTTATACTATTAAAAACTGGAAAAAATTCAGCTTTTAATAGCAAGTTATACATTGTCTAGTCAGCTGTTCGTATTATTTTCAACCCTACTTTCAAACTCTTCACGAACTTTTGGAACGTCCATTCCAACAATGACTTGAACAGCTTTCCCGTTACGAACAACGCCATGAGCGCCATATTGTTTGAAGAATTCGTCATTTTCTAATTGTTCTGGGTCCTCAACTGAAATACGTAGGCGAGTCGTACAATTATTAATATCAGTAATATTATCAGCTCCACCTAAACCATCTAAGAACCCTGCTGCTTTTTTAGCTACCCCACTTAAATTATCTTCAGCAGTCACATCTCCTTTTTCATTCGCTTTTTTAGCTTTATAGTCCTTTTTACTATACATGTGTACTTCTTCAGTCTCTTCTCGGCCAGGCGTTTTTATGTCAAACCGCAAAATTGCCCATCGAAAAATTAAAAAGTAAATACCGATAAAAAGGATACCTACAGCATAGTAAATTAGAATGGCGTCTAAATGATTGGACAGAAGTGGCAAAACAAAACCGGTTATGTTACCAATAAACCCTCCCCCGATATTACCTGCTACACCTAATGCATAAATAGACATCGCAAATGTTGCAGTTAATACAGCGTGAACGGCAAATAGTTGAGGTGCTAAGAATAAAAACGTAAATTCAAATGGCTCAGTAATTCCTGTTAACATCGCAGTAGCTGCTGTTGGAATGACTAAAGCTAAGGTTTGCTTACGTTTTTCAGGTTTAGATGTCACTACAAAAGCAGCGCCAATTCCTACAGGGAAAAAGATCTTGGATGCATTTTGAAAGAAGAATCCACCTTGAGGAAAAATCACTCTTAAAGGCCCATCAAACGCCGCGATCTCTGGAAGGTTTTCAAACCAGTAATTAAGAAGACCACCCTCAACAGCAGCTGGACCAAATTCAAATGGTTGATAGATAAAGTGATGCAAACCTGTTGGGATTAAAATCTTTTCTAAGAAGACATACATACCGACACCGGCAATCCCACTTGAAGCCATTACGTCTTGAAGTTGGAAAATCACATTTTGAATGGGTGGCCAAATCCACGCAGTTAAGAATGCAAGTGGCAGCGTGAACAAAAAGCCAAGAATAACTACGAATGATGTTCCAGAGAAAACACCAAGCCATTCCGGTAGTGGTGTATCATAAAACCGGTTGTGTAAATATATAGCTAAACCAGAAATCAATAAAGCACCGATTAAATTAGTATCTAATGTTGCAATACCACCAATTTCTTTAACACCAATGGCTTCTTCTACGTTACTTATATCTACACCAAAATCCCATATTTGTAAAATAGCATTGATAAAAGTGTTCCAAATCATATAAATAGTAAGAGCAGCTAAAGCAGCACGCCCTTGGGCTTTTTTGGCTAATCCAATTGGCAGCCCAATCACAAATAATAATTCCATGTGATCAAATACTGTCCAGCCTCCAGATTCAACTACGCTCCAAATATCGCTCCAAAAAGTACCTTCAGCGGCAAGTCCGCCTACAATGGATTCGTTTTGAAATGCGATCGACAAAGCTAATATTAGGCCATTAAAAGCAAATAATAATACCGGCGTAATCATTGCGCCACCAAAACGTTGGATTTTTTGCATCATATCTTTCAACCTCTTTTCTATTACTTAAAGAATCGCGTTAACTTATTTTTGTAAAGGCTTTCATATAACCATAGTCTTTTTATGTCTACCATGTTTAATAATTTCTCACCTAGTTTTCTAGTGTAACTTCAATACCAAAATGATCGCTTACAATATTTTCGTGGTTCCCATCAAAAATGACGTTGTTTGTTTGTACATCTAACCTATTACTAACAAAAACGTAATCGATCCGTTTGTCATTAACAGCGCCTTTCCAACCATCTATTTCGCCTGGGACTGTGGCATAACCATATTTTACTTTTGCCGTCGTATAGGAATCGTTTAAAAATGGCGTAGTTTTCAAAACGTATTCATAACCCTCATTTGAAACACTAGCCTCATTATTAAAATCTCCCGTAAAAATAACTTTACTGTTTTCTGTTTCTTCAAGATATGTTCGTACTATATCCCATTCTTTTTTAAAAAGTAAGTGGCCGACATCTTGCCACCAAGAAAAGTGGCCATTAAAAATGATCCACTTTTCTCCTGAAATAGCCAATTTACTTTTTAAAACATTTCGAGTATGAATACTATTATAAGCTGTTGTTTGAGAAATATTGATTGTTTCTGTTTTTTGCGGAGACTTTGACAAAATCGCTAGACCCTCATCATATCTGTCATAACCAATATGGTTGGCACTCCAAGACCAAAAATAGTAACTCCCCAGGGCTTCCAGTTCTTTAATCAAAGCTCCTGCATAGTTCCCAACTTTCAATGGAATCGGATTGACCTCATGAGCTGGAACAACAAAGCGTTCATGATTAATTTCTGGACCGTCCATCGGCTGATTAACCTCTTGCAGTGCGACCACATCGTAATTATTTTTCACTATTGTTTTGGCCAGTTGCCTTATTTTTTCAATCGAATTATTTTCCATCCATCCATGGACATTTAACGTTAATACTTTCATTATTTATTCCCTTATTATTATTTTGAAATCTTATACATGCGTGCTTCATACGGACGAAGCACAAATTGGTTGTTTAAAGGATCGTTGACTTCGTAATTTGCCAATACAAGTTCTTTAAGTTCATAATTCGTGAAATCCATTTTTTCATGATCCGCAAACATATTCACAGCGACAAGATAATCTCCCTTTTTACCATGTCTAAGGTAAGCATACACTGATGGATGTTTTTCTTTAATTAATTCATAAGAACCATAGATCAGTGTCTCAGAGTGGCGTCTGATTTGAATCATTTTTTTATAGAAATGATAAACGGAATAAGGATCAGCATATGATTCAGCAACATTGATATCTGCATAATTATTATTCACTTTTAGCCATGGATTTCCTGTGGTAAAGCCTGCTTGTTCTGAAGAATCCCATTGCATCGGCGTTCTTACATTATCACGCGAACTTTCCCAGATATATTCCATCGCTTTTTCTCGTTTGCTTCCTTCTTTCATCATCGTTTTTGCTTTATTCACAGATTGAATATCGTTATACTCATCTAAAGTAGCAAATTGAACGTTTGACATTCCAATTTCTTGTCCCTGATAAATAAAGGGCGTTCCTTGCATAAAGAAGTACATCATAGCTAGCGCTTTAGCCGAAGTTTTACGTAAATCTTTATCATTTCCCATCGTTGAAACCGCGCGGACTAAATCATGATTTTCAATATATAAGGCATTCCAACCTACACCTTCTAAACCTTCTTGCCATTTTGTTAGGACCTTTTTAAATTCTCTTAAATCAAAATTTTCTTTATCACCCCAAAGGTCGATATGCTCAAATTGGAAAATCATGTCAAAATAGCCGTTTTCTTCTCCAACCCATTTCTCAGCATCCTTTACTTTCACACCGTTGGCTTCGCCTACAGTCATAATGTCATAATTTTTGAAGGTTTCATCTGACAGTTCGGTTAAAAATTTATCGATACTTGGCTGATTCATGTGGGCATCAAACGAAGGAACGACTTCTTTATTTTTTGGATTCGGCAAATCAGGAAAACCTGGTTTTTTCTTAATATGAGTAATTGCATCAATTCTGAAACCGTCGATTCCCTTATCCAGCCACCAATTAACAGTGCTATATAATGATTGACGTACTTCTGGATTTTCCCAGTTGAGATCAGGCTGTTTTTTAGAAAATATATGCATATAATATTCCTTGGTTTTTTCATCCCATTCCCAAGCAGGACCATTAAAAATAGACTCCCAGTTATTGGGGCGACTTCCATCTTTTTTGCCTGGATGCCAAATATAATAATCGCGATACGGATTATCTTTAGAAGAACGGGATTCGATGAACCATTCATGTTCATCAGATGTATGATTAATCACCAGATCCATAATTAATTTCATACCACGTTTATGAACCTTTTCCAGTAGCTCATCCAAGTCTTGCATCGTACCAAATTCGCCCTGAATATCCTTATAATTACTAATATCATAGCCATTATCATCATTTGGCGATTTATACACTGGGCTCAGCCAGATCACATCAATCCCTAAGTCTTCTAAATAATCTAACTTTTCAATAACGCCTCGTATGTCACCAATGCCATCGCCATTCGTATCATAAAAACTACGAGGATAAATTTGGTAAGCTACAGCTTCTTTCCACCACTTTTTTGTTTGTGCCATTACCTATTTTCACCTTCCTGATATTTGACTTATTTACAATAAACTACGGTATGTTGTTAATTAAACACTTATAATAAAACGTTTTTAAAGTGAACTA
>JAKDZT010000166.1 GCA_030462125.1 Tetragenococcus sp. | reverse complement strand
CTTCTTTAGTCGTGATTAAATGAATCTCAGTCGTTTCTGGCCAATAAAAACTAAATGCTTTAGAGTACATCTTCAATGTTGTTAAGTCTTCCATGTTTAAACCTTTAGTAGTGACAAGGCTATTGTCATATGGGTAAGGCTGGGTGATTAGTACGGTATTATCCCTATGGGTATCCCTGAAGTACCTACCATGGTCAAGCCATGGGTAGTAGGACACAGCAGGGTTATTAGGGGTACGACCAGCGTTATAACCCCTATCCCCGTGCAATAGCTTAGATAGGTCTTTGACGGGCTCATAATATGCCCACTTATCAAACCCCATATGATTAATAAAATACTTATAAGCTGCTTTACGTAACTCTCTGTCTTCATCTTCACCAGCCAAAGCGAAAGGATATTCTGTGGTTGAATGCCATTTCATATTAGTAACCCTCCTTGATTTGCCTTGTCATATCTTCTATAAAATCCGGCTTCATTGTTTCATCTTTTACTAAGTCGCCATCTTCATCAGTTGATACAAAATAGGAATCTCCCCAGTAATCTAGGCTTAGTGGCAGCTTATAAATAATATCACCCTCATCCCACGCTTGCGTTCCTTGTTGTCGTACCCAAATATCACCATTCCCATATAACACGGCTTCCATTCCTTGCCAGAAGAGATTTTCCCATACTTCATTTAAATAGCTATTAATCATTTTTTTAACCTCCATACATTGCCAACATATCGTCTAACTTGTCAGAAATCCTTTTAAGTTCGTTTGTGGCTATATCTAATGTTTGATCTACGCCATAGTCTTCATACAAGACAATGGCGGCGAATTTATACGCTCCGTAGTTCTTTATATCTACATCAACCAAGTGAAAGCCATTTTCTTTTACCCAATTATTTATTTTTTCCTGCATGCCATATGGTGTAGTTTCATATAATATTTTTACTTGTCTCATGTTGATTTGCTCCTTTTATATTTGGTGGCATAGTTTTGGCAGTGTTTTGGCATACTTTTTTCTTGTAAACTCCAACCACACCAGGGGGTTGGCAGTAATGGCATACTTTTTTTTAATTCATATAAGCAAAAATAAAACTATATATAGACTTTTTCATTTTACTCACTAGAAGTAAATTTTTTTATGCCATTTATGCCAAATGTTGATCTACTGGCTTTTGTATCATGTTTTTTGTGCCAAAAGTATGCCATTTTAATGCCAATTTTATGCCACTTAGTTTTTATTTAGGCTGAAGCTCGTTTATTGTCAAAAAATGGATTTAAATAAGAAACATCTAAATTACACCCCATATATCTTTGACACCTGTAATTATCTTCATCGTATGAACTCCCCGACCTAGTTTTTACACATCCAAGGTTTTCCAATCGTTTTTTTACAACCTGGCTACTTTCAGCATAAACATTGTTGATTGAACAAAATTCCATATATTCTGCCATAATTACTTTGGCACTCGTTCCCTTGTCGTCACCTGGTGTAATGGTGCATGATTCAGAAATAAATTGTTCCAAGTAATCATTATCAAATAACCATTGTTGGCGGTCATTTTCCATTTGGCCGCTTTTAGTGAAGGTGGCATGGTAACCATCGAATATTTTTCTAAATTCTCTTATGCAACTTCTGGCAAACGATGGGGCTTCTTTAATAAGTTCCTCAATTGGGTGTTCTTTGAAAAATGTAGCGTCTTCTGTTCGTTGATTACCGTTAATGGCATTGATGACTACTAACCGGCTAGCAAAACCTCCGCTAAGGTCTCTAAATCCTGGCAATTCATTGGCACTAAACATCAACTTGGCATAGCTCCGCATATTAAACCCTTGTACACCTTTAAACTCGCCCATGAACTTATCATTACCTGTTAATACTTTTAATCGGTCACTATTTTTCATACTTCCTTTGGGAATTTCTCCACAAATATTCATGCTTTTACCTAACAAATTAACAGCTGAAAATCGATTACCGGATAAATCCTGCACTTTTTCATTTGATACGTTCTTTTCATTGAAGATATACCTTGTTAGAAAGTTTAGAAAGGTACTTTTGCCCTCCCCGCCGTCACCATGTAAGAACACAATTTCTTGTGAAGGTGCATAGCTTCGATAAAAACCGTATCCAATGAATTGTTTCAAAAATAGCCAACTATCCCCGAACATATCTTTTAAAAATTGATCTGTTTTTGGTGTTTCTTGGTCTTCCGTAGGTAATTCATAATCATACGAGTTTAAAACATAATCCTCAGGATCGTTCGGACGCATTTCATCTGTAAGAATGTTATACGTACCATTTTTAAAAACAACTAGCTCCGGTTTGCTTTGAAGAAACGGGGTATCACCTGGATAACTTCGGTCGTAAGTGGCTGTTTCAATATAGTTGGCAATGGGATAGACTTGTTTCATGTTTTCGTAAATCCCCCAGCGTTTTAGTTCGTTCATCGTCTCTTTTCGACTAAACAGCTTCAGTTCATCTTTACCAAAATAGCGCCAGTTACCGGCTTCGACGTTATACACCGCACCCGCAGTCAATTGCGGAAAACGGACAAGATGAAATTGTTCAATAATTTGATCCCCCATTATGGTGTAATCTATATTATATGTGAAAGGTTCTGTAGCTAGCGTTCCATCTCGATTATCGATGTTAGCCTCTATATAAAACCATCGAGGCGTTTCCTCATTCATTTCTTTAACTACTGTTTTCATCCATTCCGTTTTTTCTTTCTTATCGCTTTTTTTTGCTAATCCTTCTTTTATTTCTTTAAATATTTGCTTGATATTAAAAGGCTTCAGTTCTTGTTTACTTGCCTTTTCAAAATTCCCAATTGCTTCTTGTATCTCTTCGGGCATTTTTTTGGTCAAACAGCAACACCTCTTTTTCTCGCTTCTTTATTCATGACACTTTTAAAAATTCTATTGATATCTTGGTCGCTTTTAGGCGGATAAACAAAATTCTCGTTTATTAACTGAACCATAATATAAATATTTTGAGCTTCCATTCCCTGATTAAACATGGTTCCTGTGATACTGGTTAACCAATTATCACGATCCCCTTCATGTGTTCCGTCTACCACTTTATTAAGAAACTTACCCAGATACTTTTCACCAGTAAATGAATAATTGGTTTTAAAAGAAAAAGTTTCTCCGCTTTGTCTCTCTGGCTCGTATAAAAATTTATCAACTTTGAGCGGTTCACCCTCCTGCTTTACGATCAATTTTTCAGAACTACAAGCGTTGAGGTATGGAAGACCCATTACTTGCGAATACGTCTTACTTTTCTGGTCACAAGGCAAACCAATATGTTCAATAAGATTTTCAACAAGAAAATTATTTTCTTTTCGGCTATAAGCTCGGTCGGTATCTATTATTAAGCGATAACGTAAGCCATATTTTGGGAGGTTATTTTTTATTGTTGGGTATAAAATGAATCGAACACCTTTTAGTTTCTCTTTTACCTTGTCCACAAATGCCATATACAGCATATTGCCTAAGTCGTCATAATCTAATGTTACTAATTCTTTTTCTGTCAGATTGCTATTGTTTCGTGTATTGTTTTTTAAATTCCCAGCGATAAAATACCCGATTTCATTACCTTTAAACTTATCAATATCTTTTAAAGCGCTCTTCTCGGTTATTTCTGGTGCTTTTTGTGGCGGAAACTCCCATAACTCTTCAAATGGTGTTTTCTCACTCTCTGATGGCGTCATTTTTGATGTGTTATAGCCTTTACTAACGTATAGCATCTTTTTCAACCTCCAAAGATTCAAATTGCTTTATCGCTTCTGTCCTATCCATGTGTAGCCCTCCATTCGTCAGAATCTAGGAGTAGCAACTGTATAGCCGGTGAAGCAATCATAACTTTCAATAAAAAAGGTATGGGTAAGCATATAGCTATCAATGCTATCAAAAAAAGTCTTCTTCTCGTTTTAAATTTCATGTTTTAGCCTCCTAAAAGCTTGATTTTTAAGGCTTTTCAGGTTATAATATAAGAAATAGGTTTATATCATAACCGTTTATTTTGCCTTGCCTTTTTGCTAGTCCGCCAAGACTTTTAGCAAAAGGCTTTTTCTTTGTCTTCATTCGTCTTCCACTTTAATTAAAGAACCATTTTTTGAAATGGTATGTGTTTCAAGCATGTGATCAATTTCTGCCATATCTAAATCAAATTTTTCAAACAGATTATAAAGTTCAATAAAGATAGTTCTTGTTGCTTCATAACCGTTTGTTGATTGGTTCATCAACCAATAAGCACGTTCTTTGGCTTGTTGTTTATTCATTTTCATTCCCTCATTTCTTTTTGTCTGTCTACGGCCTTTAGACCGTTTATTAAACCTCTCATATAATTCTCTTCATCTTCCACGTTAATTGGAATGTATTTAGATAAACGAATCATAATAATTCTTGCTTGCTTCTCATATTCCATAACCTTTTTCACGCCCCAGTGTAGTAAGATTATTGTTTTAATTTTTCCAT
>JAKDZT010000165.1 GCA_030462125.1 Tetragenococcus sp. | reverse complement strand
CAATAAAATAACATAGATTGCACGATCTTTTACGTAAAATGGGTAAATTCAAATTCGGTTTTTGTTTACAACGGTAAACTAAAATGTTATGTTTCAACTGTAAAGTAACCTTTGGATGTCGTTTCGATAAGTCTAAATAATAAAGGTGGTATCAATGAAAGTTATTATTGTTGGCGGAGTGGCAGGCGGTATGTCAGCTGCTACACGTTTGCGTCGTTTAATGGAAGATGTGGAAATTATTGTTTTAGAAAAAGGTCCTTATGTCTCTTTTGCAAATTGTGGCTTACCCTATCATATTTCTGGAGAAATTGCTGAACGTGATCAATTACTTGTACAAACATCAGATGCATTAGAAGCACGTTTTCGTCTAGATGTTCGACCCAATAATGAAGTCCTGCAAATTCTGCCGGATAGTAAAAGTTTACTCATTCAAAATGAACAAGAAGAATATGAAGAAACTTATGATAAATTGATTCTTTCTCCAGGCGCGGTCCCTATGATGCCAGCTATTCCCGGTATCGAGGCAAGTGAGAATGTTTATACTTTGCGTAATATTACAGATTTAGATAAGATTATGACGCAATTAAGTAAATCCCCTAAAAACGCCACAGTTATTGGAGCAGGCTTCATTGGTTTAGAGATGGCGGAAAATTTAAGCAATAGAGGATTAAACGTAACCATTGTGGAAAAAGCACCACAAGTTTTACCCGCCTTAGATGAAGAAATGGCAGCTTTCGTACAAAATGAATTAGCTTCTCAAAATATTGAGGTGATCACTTCCAATGCTGTGGCAGAATTTAAAGATCAAGGAACTAAGCTTCTATTAGAAGATGGGCAAGAACGAACTTCAGGAATTACTATTTTATCTATTGGAATTCAACCTGAAAGTAAATTGGCTCAGGAGGCTGATCTAAAAACTGGTTTAAAAGATGGCATCGTTGTGAACGATAAATATCAAACTAGTGATCCAGATATCTATGCTATTGGCGACGCAATTACTGTTAAACAGCAAATCACTGGAAAAGAAACATTAATTTCTCTAGCTTCTCCGGCAAACCGCCAAGGACGCCAAGTCGCTGATGTAATTGCCGGATTGCCTAGAAAAAATCAGGGCAGTCTTAGTACTGCAATCCTGCGAGTGTTCAATCTTTCTGCTGCCTCTACCGGACTTAATGAAAGGCTAGCTAAACAAGAAGGACTACCTACAGAAGTTGTGCATGTTAGTGGTCAAGACCGTGCCAGTTATTTTCCAGGCGCAACCGGGATTACTTTGAAATTGATTTTTAATCCAAAAACTGGAGAAATTTATGGGGCGCAAGGAATCGGTCAAAAAGGCATTGACAAGCGAATTGATATTCTTGCAACAGCCATCAAGGGTGGTCTAACGGTTATGGACTTACCTGAGTTGGAGTTTACTTATTCTCCTCCATATGGTTCAGCCAAAGATATCGTAAACATCGCTGGTTACACAGCGTTAAATATTATAGAAGGTTTAAGTGACAACGTACAATGGCACGAGTTAGAAGAGGAATTACACAAAGGGAAGATTTTATTAGATGTAAGATCGGCGGCGGAACTAAAAGCCGGGCAGTTCAAACAATCGCTTCATATTCCTTTGAATGAATTACGCGATCGTCTATCCGAGTTAGATCGTTCAAAAGAGTATATTGTTAGTTGCCATAGTGGTTTGCGTAGCTATTTTGCCGAACGAATTCTTAAACAAAATGGTTTTAACGTGGAAAATTTAGATGGCGCTTTTGCCCTTTATAAAGCAGTCCGTCCTGAAAAGTTAATTTATCCAAACTAGTGAATAGAGCCTGCCATTCAAAAATTTGAGTGACAGGCTTGATTTTTTTAATCGATTATAAACGTGCGCTGTATTAACATTTGTAGATTTACAAGCTATGAAGGTTGTATGGATGAAGGACGTAATATTGGAAATTTTAACAGCCGCTCAATAATTTTGCATTTTATCGTTGACATATGTAAACGTAAACTGTATATTAAGAGTGTAACAAAAATTACAATTGTAAACGGAGGAGATCATATGGATCACATGGGCCCTATGCATCACGATGAAAGTGGAGAACTACCAGCGGGGATTCAAGAAGCGAAAAATCCCAAATACTCAGTAGACACCACGGTAGAATTATTAACGGATCATATGTCAGACATGTTACACGCTAAAGCTGTCGTTGATGGTGTTTATGTTACGACAGTCTATTCTGTTACTTATAACGATACCGATACAAGGGCTCAAGTGACAGATCATAAATGGGTTGTAGATGAAGAAATAAGCTATGAAGGTAGTGTTGATGTTGGTGATCAAGTAACCATCCTTGCAAAGCACATGTCAGGTATGCAAAGTGCTAGCGGAACAATCGAACGTATAATAACAGAACCGGTTTATATGATTGACTATTATTCATCTGAACAAGATCGCTGGGTGAAAAATCACCAATGGGTTGTGGAAAGTGAGATCAAAGCTTGGGAGGAATAAACCGTGCAAGTAACAAATGCGGAATGGCAAGTGATGAAAATTGCGTGGACAAAAGAGGTTGTCACTAGTAAAGAGACAGTTCAGTCACTACAAGATAAATTTGCTTGGACTAGCTCGACTGTTAAAACATTATTAGGTCGTTTGGTAGATAAAAATTGTTTAGCTACTAAAAAGGTAGGCAACAAATATTATTATTCTCCTATTTTGACTGAAGATGAAAGTATTCATGAGACAGCTAGAGAAGTTTCTGAAAAAACTTGTGCAATGAAAATGGGAGAAGTCGTTAATGATCTTTTACTAAAAAATGATTTTACTAATGATGATTTAGATAAAATCGAAGCAATGATAAATGAAAAACGGCCGTACGCCGTTGATCATGTAAAATGTACATGTGTATAAAAATTAAAATGTTGGAGGAAATGATTATGAATAAAATTACTTATCAAGTGCCAGATATGTCTTGTGCTCATTGCAAAGCGAAAATTGAAGGCGAAGTAAACAAATTAAATGGTGTTCAAGAGGCCAATGCGGATGTTGACAAAAAAAGATTAATGGTTACTTTTGATGAAAATACTGTACAATCTGAAAATATTGAAGAAGCAGTGAGTGAAGCAGGTTATACGGCGGAAAAAGAGTAAATTCTTTTCGCATGTAAGGATGTAAGGAGGGGAAAATATTTGTTAAAAGATACATACAACATCGAGGGCATGAGTTGTGCTTCTTGTGTGCAAGCGATCGAAAAAAGCGTGGGAAAACTTAGCGGTGTAGATGATGTTTCGGTCAATTTAGCCACTGAAAAAATGGATGTTTCCTATGATTCGACGGTTCTTGCCGGAAGTGATATCGAAGGCGCAGTAGAAGATGCAGGTTATAAGGCACTTAAAAATATTGCCTCACAAACTTTTGAAATTGAAGGAATGACTTGTGCTTCATGCGTGCAAGCCATTGAAAAAAGTGTAGGAAAAGTAGATGGTATACAAGAAGTTTCGGTTAATTTGGCTACGGAGAAAATGGATGTTAGTTATGATGAAGATGCGGTAACAACGGGTGATCTGATAAAAGCTGTGCAAGATGCAGGTTATCAAGCTGTGGTTGAATCAGATACCAAAGAAAGCGCAGCAAATGACGCAGATAAAAAGCAAAAGCAAATGAAAAATCTCTGGATTCGTTTTATCTGGTCAGCTATCTTTACCTTACCGCTATTATATATTGCGATGGGTCCAATGCTTCCTTTTGGTGGATTGCCACTTCCTGAATTTCTCGACCCGATGCAACATACGATCACATTTGCAGCGACACAATTGGCTTTAACTTTACCTGTCATCTATTTAGGACGTTCTTTTTATACCGTGGGTTTTAAATCATTATTTAAAGGGCATCCGAATATGGATTCTTTGATCGCCATTGGAACGACAGCTGCCTTATTACAAGGCATTGTGATGACGACTCTTTTAGCTTTGGGACGAGTACAAGTAGATAGTGGACATCCAGACTTATATTTTGAGTCGGCAGCTGTTATTTTGACATTAATTACTTTAGGAAAATATTTAGAAGCTGTTTCAAAAGGGAAAACATCAGATGCGATTAAAAAACTGATGGGATTAGCACCGAAGACAGCGCATGTGTTTCGTAATGAGGAAGAAAAAGAAATTTCGATTGATGAAGTAGTGACAGACGACATTATTGTTGTTCGCCCAGGGGATAAGATTCCAGTTGATGGCGTATTGGTGGAAGGAAGTTCAGCTGTCGATGAATCAATGATTACTGGCGAAAGCATCCCGATTGAAAAAAATACGGGCGACAATGTCGTGGGTGCAAGTATCAATAAAAATGGTTCTTTCCGTTTTAAAGCAACTAAAGTAGGAAAAGACACGACTTTATCACAAATTATTAAATTAGTAGAAGATGCGCAAGGTTCGAAAGCACCGATTGCTAAATTAGCGGATAAAGTTTCGGGGGTATTTGTACCTATTG
>JAKDZT010000164.1 GCA_030462125.1 Tetragenococcus sp. | reverse complement strand
AAAAAACCAAAAATAGAACAACACATTCATGAGTTTCTACTTTTGTTTCCTTATTCCCAAGCCGGACCGGACAATATTGCGCTCCTGCTTATTATTTTCTTCAGATAGTTTTTGCAAATACTTATTATACACAATACTCTTGTTTTCGTCAAGACTTTTTATTAAACTTTTTTACAATATCATTTTATGAATTGTATAACGTTTTTAAACCCGCTATACTGAGTATCGAAGATTGCAAAGGAGGATTTTAGCCACGATGTCTACAAAACAAAAAATACTCACCCAATTAAGACAAGATGGCGGCACCGTCTCTGGTGAAAAGCTAGCTGATATTTTAGGAATTTCACGTACAGCCGTTTGGAAAGCTGTGCGCGAATTAGAAAAAAAGGGCTATCAAATTGAACATTTTCCTAACGGTTATCATTACTTAACCTCAGATGTCCTTGAAAAAGAATTAATGAGTAACGAAGTTTTGCCTGCTTCAACTATTTTTATTAAAGAAGAAACAGCTTCTACAATGGATGATGCTAAAGTTGCTGCCATTAATCAACAAAAAACGCCTGCTCTTTTTATCGCAGAAAAACAGACAGGTGGGCATGGCCGTTTCGGTCGTTCTTTTTTTTCACCTAAAGGACAAATTTATATGAGTTTGTTATTAACGCCGAACCAGACGTTTGAAGAATTACCACAATATACCGTTTTAGCTGCCGTTGCATTAAGCCTAGCCATTGATCATTGCACTGGGAAACAAACCCAGATCAAATGGGTGAACGATATTTATTTAGAAGGAAAGAAAGTTTGTGGGATTTTATCCGAAGCTAACAGTAATTTTGAAGCCGGTCGTATTAAACACGTTATTTTGGGATGTGGTATCAATTTTTCTTTGGACCCGCAAAATTTCCCAGAGAACTTACAAACCAAAGCCGGCGTAATTTTCCCCCAAGAAAATCCTCCAGTGACGCGCAATCAATTAATCCAGCTTATTTGGCAATACTTTTTTGAACTAGTGGAGGACCTGCCGAATAAGGAATATTTAGATATTTATCGCAAAAAATCGCTTGTTTTAGGCAGAACAGTTCAATTTAGCCAACAAGGTGTCACTTATAGTGGTAAAGCGACTGAAATTACCGATACTGGTGAGCTAGTTGTCCAAACAAAACAAGGAAACAAGACGCTATCTTCTGGGGAAATCAGTTTGAAAGCTATTTATTAAAAAAACAGCAACGAAAGCTCACACGAACTTCGTTGCTGTTTTTTATAAGGACTGCCAAAAAATACATAACAGCAATCCTAACGCATAGCTACTATTAAATAGGACCATATTTTTGATCGCATACCCAAAACTTCTTGGCTGGGGCAAACTTTTTTTGTGTTCTTTTAGATTACGTGAAATCTTTGGTAAAGTTAAAAACACCACCAGGATCGGCCAGTTATAAATACCAAAAAGCCAACCTATTAAAATCGTCACATAGCAAGCATACATCAACCCTTGAAACAACAATGTCCCAGTAGAGCTTCCAATGTAATACACTAAGGTGTATCGGTGGTTTTTGATATCTGTTTTTATATCACGTAAATTATTAGCAAGCATAATATTAGCGATAGTAAAAATTAAAGGAAGCGAGGCCCAGATAAGAGCTAGGACGCCCCATAGTTGTCCTGTAAACAAGAAGTTTCCTTGGGCAAAATCAAGCGTTAGATGAAAGACTTGCTGTTGAATTGTATTAAGATAAATGGTAATAGCAAAGATACCTAAGCCCATGGTTACCCCACTAAATATTTCGCCCAATGGCATACGCGATAAAGGGATCGGGCCAAATGTATAGAAAACGCCAATGAAGCAAACAGCTCCGCCCATAATAAGCATCATCCAGCCGGTCTGTATACTTAAAATCAGACCAATTACAAGCGTAGCTATTAACATAGCAAAAATCATTTGTTGAATTTTTTTAGGTGAAAGCCGTTCACGTCCGATGACATTTTGCTCGTACTTGTAAGTTTGCGAATGGGCTTTTTTATAGTCCATAAAATTATTAATCGCTGTCGTGGTCATATCAAAAATAACCATACCGATAAAAAATAAGAAAGTAAGTCCCCAATGAATTTCATGAAAATAAGAAAGAGAGAAGAGGATTCCCATGATAAAGGGAAACACACTAGCTACCTTCGTCTTAATTTCCACAACTTCCAAAAAAACTTTGATTGACATATCCTTCTCCTAAACAACTACTTTATTACAATTCACTGCGATCGCCTAAAGTATAACCAGAACCTTCATCCAATTGAAAACGATCTTTGATATCATCTGTCATATAGACTTGATCATCTTTAGTCACAAAAATTGCTGAGGTTCCTTCAGGCGTATCATCTTCAATATACTCCAAGCCTTCTTTGACTCCTTTATCAAAGATTACTGTGGTCAATCCATCGCCATCAATGGACTCATCAGTAATCACTGTTGCACTGGCAATATCATTGTCATAAGGATAGCCCGTTTTTGAATCAAAAATATGATGATACGTTTCTCCGTCTTCTTCCAAGTAACGTTCATAGATCCCTGAAGTGACGATTGTTTTGTCCGATTCCTCAATAGTACCTAAAACCGAGCCCCGGTCACTATTAGGATCTTGAATTCCTACATTCCAATCTTCATTTTCTCCGCGGTTACTATGACCGAGAACAAAAATGTTACCGCCTAAATCAACAATAGCTGATTCAACTCCTTGGTCCCTTAACACTGCAACAGCTTCGTCAGCAATATAGCCTTTAGCGATGGCTCCAAGATCGATCATCATATCTTCATCTTCTAGGTAAACGGTTTGCTCATCATCATCGAACGCTATTTTGTTGTAATCAATATGCTTTAGCGCTTCATCAATTTCATCTTGCGCTGGTTTACGGGCGTCATCAAAACCTATTCGCCAAAGTTGTGTGACAGCGCCAATCGTTAAATTAAAACCGCCCTCAGATTCTTCACTGTAGTCACGGGATTTTTTTAACAAATCGTAGATATCTTTTGATACTTTAACAGGTTCTTTTCCCGCATTTTCGTTAATTTCATCAATTTCAGAACCAGATTCATTGATCGTGATCTTATCGCCTAGTTCTTTAATCCGATCAAACGCCGGCTGTAAAGCATCTTCTTTATCTTGATCAAAAATCCGTATACGCGTATACGTCCCTAACAAGAATTCTTCTTGTGTATAGGGCTCTTTTTTCATCCCTTGCGCGTAAGAAGTTTCAGTTGTTTGCTCTGTCTGGCTTTTGTTACTACATGCCACACTAAAGACAAGCGTAACAAAAAGCATAAGAAAAATTCCTGTCTTCTTTTTCATAATGACCTCTGCTTTCTTCTCATTTTTCTTATAATAGCCTGTTTTTGCTAGAATGAAAAGATTTTTAGTGAGTTTATTCCTGACTATTTCCTATTACTTTGTTTTAAATACAGCAAAAAAGAGCCGGAACGACAGGCCCAACTCCTTTTTAACCGCTTATTTCAAAGCTTATTCTTCCACAAAGTTATCGACTTCTATTGTGTCTGTATCGCCTTTTTCCGCAGCGTTTACTAATTGCTCAGCATAAAGGACAAAGCTTTCGGAACTATGAGTTGCTCCTGATACAGCTTCAACATCGCCCGGTGAAGCTTCTTCATCATCCATGGTATCAACCAGTTCTTCATTTAATGTATCGATGAATTCATCTGGACCTACACCCGTTTCCTCTTCCATCATTTCGTTATATTCTTCATCATCTTGTTTTGAGTTATCATCTTCATCTACGCTGTCATAATTTGATTCTGTGATTTGGCCATCATCTACCACAATTGAGAATACTGTACGATAGTCGTTATCATAGTTTTGTTCTTCCAAAGTGTAGGTGCCATCTTGTAATTCCGCGCCGTTATCGATTTCAATTTCTTCGGTGTTACCTTCTTGGGCAGCTTGTACTAATTGTTGGGCATAATTTTGGAATGAATGAGAGCTATGTGTTGCCCCTGACACGACTTCCACACTTTCTGGATTTTGCTCGCTTTCAAGTGCTTCATTTAATTGCGGGATAAACTCTTCAGGTGCAACGCCTGCTTCTTCTTCCATTTGTTCATTATATTCATCGTCATCTTGTTTCGATTCTCCGTCAGCATCCACGTAATCATAATCTGATTCTGTGATCTCGCCGTCTTCTGTCGTAATCGAAAATTCGACATGGTAACCGTTCTCATCATTTAACTCCTGCAACGAATAGGTGCCATCTTGTAATGAAGCCCCTGATACGACTTCTGCTTCTTCAGATGAAGCTGTAGCAGATTCCTCCGTTGCAGAAGATTGTGAGCTGTTTGCTTCATTTTCTTCACCTGCATCATCTGCTGAACACGCCCCTAATATAACTGTAGAAAATGCCAACGCAGCAAACCCCGTCATAAACTTCCTTGTTTTCATTTTGTTACCCACCTTCTCCTTATATTATTTTTCACAAACAATTTTGTG
>JAKDZT010000163.1 GCA_030462125.1 Tetragenococcus sp. | reverse complement strand
CCTCCATAAATTAGGATTTCCATTTTTTATTGTCCTATTTATGGTGAGCATACCACAAAATCAGTTATCCAAGAATGAAAAGATGGATAGCTAAATCAAATCAGTTATCCAAGAATGAAAAGTCTGTGGCCGTTATTTAGTCTACCTCTAAATTGACGAAACGTGACCAAATAAAAAGCTATAGAGAGTAAATCTCCATAGCCAACCCAAAGCCATTGCTTTAGCAATGTGTAAGAAGTGTACCACCACTTCCTACCTGCTCTTGTGTTATAGCAAGATTTCTTTCTAGCGTAAAAACAAACATAAGGTCTACAAAATAAAAAGCTAACCATCATTGACCTTACAATTACAGACGGTGATCGGACAACCGTTACTGTTATTTTTTGCATTAAACAGCATTGCCTGTTCTCGCTGTCGATAATTTTTCGGAGTGGTTTTATACTTTTCTTTGAAGCGTTTGGTAAAATAGGCTGAACTGGAAAAACCGTTTTGAAAAGCGATCCGCGTGATTGGAGTTTCTGTTTTAAATAATTCCTGAGCTGCGTTTGCCAAGCGTAAATCGTTAACAAAAGCAGTAAACGATAAGTCAAAAGACTGGAAATATTTTTGCAGGATCCGTACTGAGATACGGCAGTAGTGTGCGGTCTCTTTTACTGACAAGTCTGGGTCTGCGATATTCAAACGAATAAAATCGAATGCGTGCTGCAGTTTATTTTGTTGGTTCTCCGCATTTTTCGAAGGGGTTTGTTGCAGCAGCCAAGCCGTTAATAAATTGATCCATTGAGATAAAAAAAGTTCTTTTTCATTTGGATCATAGTCGGTCCAATAATCTTCCATTGTGAAAATTCCTTGCAACAAATACCTTCCACCTGCAGAAGACAGGTCGACTTTTCGAAAATTTCTTCCATTTAATAGACTTTGCCATTGCGCATTGTTTTCGACAATGAGATACGTTTTTACGGTATCACTTTGGCAATAAGTTTTGACCAAGTGAGGGCTTTCAGTGATTCCCAGGCTTAAATCTCTGAGCACAGACATTCCCTCTGCAGTTAGGATCATTTCTTTGCCTGATTTGACTAAATCCAACCGAATCGTGCTTTTTTTGTTATGAGAAATATTTTCCATGGATGTCCTCATGGCGATCACCTTTTCCTTGAAAGTTCGCAGAAGTTATAAAAATTGTTCGCTGTCTTTATAGTTGTTTTTGACAAAAGTTATTATAATTTCATTATAACAATTGTGTATATTTTCACAACTATAAACTTTGAATGACAAGAATAAAGGAGCGGTAGAGATGGAATATACCAAAGAAGAAGCTGGCTACACCATGACGACTGTGGCCGAAGAAGCAGCGCGTTGTCTGTTATGTCATGATGCCCCGTGTTCGCGAGACTGTCCGGCAGATACAGACCCGGGAAGTTTTATCCGCAGTGTTCGCTTTCGCAATTTTAAGGGTGCAGCGGAAACAATTCGAGAAAATAATGCCATGGGTGCGATTTGCGCGCGCGTCTGTCCGACAGAAAGGTATTGTGAATTGGCTTGTTCACGAACAGAGATCGACGTGCCGATCGATATCGGCGGCATTCAACGTTTTGTTACTGATTTTGAACAACAGGCAGACATGGATATTTTGAAAAAAGCGCCCGCTAATGGGAAAAGTATTGCTATCGTGGGCAGCGGTCCAGCTGGTCTGCAGGCTGCGACTACTTTATTGCAAAAAGGCTATGCCGTGGATATTTATGAGAAGAAGGAAAAAGCGGGCGGTTATTTAAGTTATGGCATTCCCGAATATCGCTTGCCGACAGATATCGTAGAATATGAGATCAAACGGATCAAAAATCTGGGCGCGCAATTTTTCTACAAACAAGTTATCGGCAAGGATGTTACGCTGGATCATTTAAAAGAAAACTATGATGGCGTTATTTTAGCGATCGGCGCAGACAGCGGGAAGATGCTGCCGCTTTTTGAAAACAATCCTTATGCTGAAACAGCTATTTCATTTTTAGCAAAAGCCCGTGAAAATAAGGGTCAGATCGACCTGCCGGAAAAAGCTTTAGTGATCGGCGGTGGCGATGTGGCCATGGATGTCAATGTTACTTTGAAATTATTAGGTGTTGAGCATGTCACGGATGTGGTCTACGAAGAATTTTCTGAATTCAAAGCTTCGCAGACAGAACTCGATTTGGCACAAAAACATGGGGCCACGATCGTTGATGGCTATGTTCCGGAATCCGTGGATGGAAATGAAGTGACTTTTAAAGCACGAAATATGGAAGGTCAACTGACCATCAAAGCAGATAAAATCTATTTAGCCGTTGGTCAAAAAGTGAACGCAGACGGTTTGCCGCTGCCGCTTGAAAATGAAGAAGTTAAATTCAACGGTTATCAAACCGATGATTCCCAGGTTTTTGTTGCCGGAGATATCGCAAAAGGCGATAAGACGGTCGTTTGGGCCGTACAAAAAGGCAAAGAAGCCGCGCGGGCAGTCGATCAATTTTTAGGAGGTAAAGACGATGATAAATAAAGACTTGTCGATCGATTTTTTAGGTGTGCATTTTGAAAATCCTTTTTGCCTCTCTTCCTCTCCTGTAGATAATTGTTATGAAATGTGTAAAAAGGCTTATGAAACAGGTTGGGGCGGCGTTGTCTTTAAGACCATTCCGCCAAAACGAGTGTTGATGGATGAAGTATCGCCGCGTTTTGATGAGCTGGAAAAAGAGGGGACGCCTTTTGTTGCTTTCAAAAATATGGAACAACTTTCCGAACATGAACAAGAAGAAGATTTGGCTGCTTTAAGAAGGTTGAAGGAAGAATTTCCAGAAAAAGTACTGATCGCTTCTATTATGGGTGAAAACGAGGATGACTGGACAGAGATTGCCCAGCTGGTGACAGAAGCAGGCGCTGATATGATCGAAATGAACCTTTCTTGTCCGCAAATGACTTCTCATGCGATGGGTTCTGATGTTGGAGTGAATCCGGACTTATGTAAAAAGTATAGCGCTGCGGTGAAAAGAGGTTCGGATCTGCCTGTTTTGGCGAAGATGACACCTAATATCACGGACATGGCTGTTGTTGCCAAAGCCTGTATGGAAGGCGGAGCAGACGGCATCGCTGCTATCAATACGGTAAAATCCATTGCGAATGTGAACCTCAATCGCAAAATCGGCTTACCGATCGTGAATGGTAAATCGTCCATTTCAGGTTTGTCAGGAAAAGCCGTCAAACCGATCGCTCTGCGTTTTATCCAGCAATTACGAATGGAAAAAGGACTGGAGGATCTGCCAATTTCCGGTATTGGGGGTATTGAGACTTGGGAAGATGCTGTGGAATTCATACTGCTGGGTGCCAGCACTTTACAAGTAACCACTTCTGTTATGCAGTACGGCTATCGCATCGTTGAAGATATGAAGAACGGTTTGATGCACTATATGGATGAACAAGGTGTGGATCACCTGGAAGATCTGGTGGGAATGGCTAATGCCAATATCATCCCACCTGAAGAATTAGACCGTGACTATAAAGTCTTTCCAAAAATCGATCTAGATAAATGTATCCATTGCGGCCGTTGCTATCTTTCCTGCTTTGACGGTGCTCACCAGGCCATCGAGTGGGATGAAGAAGAACGTATTCCTTCGGTGATCGAAGATAAATGCGTGGGCTGCCAATTATGCAATCTTGTTTGTCCCGTGGGTGCGATTTCCTTGGGAAAAGTCGAGATGAAACCAGGCAGAAGCGGGAATCCAGCTACGAAATTAGTATAAAGATTGAAGCACAAGCTTTCGTATTGAGGGCTTGTGCTTTTTTTGGATGAAGAGAAGATCATGACGAAGTTTGGCCGATGTAATCATGATCAAGCCGGAATCATGACGAAGTTTGGCCGATGAGATCATGATCAAGCCGGAATCATGACGAAGTTTGGCCGATGAGATCATGATCAAGCCGGAATCATGATGAAGTTTGATAAATGTGATCATGATCGAGCTTGATATG
This sequence comes from Tetragenococcus sp., assembly GCA_030462125.1. Lineage (GTDB taxonomy): Bacteria > Bacillota > Bacilli > Lactobacillales > Enterococcaceae > Tetragenococcus. The sequence continues at coordinate 496 of JAKDZT010000163.1, read as the reverse complement.
CTTCCTATATAGAGGACAGAGAAAAAATAGTATGGCTCTTTGTTCGAAGAAGGAGGAAGCAGAAATGGGGATTCCTAAGTTAAGGGGAACGTATCAACAACGGATCGAACTGGTCGAAAAGTATTTGAGGAATGAAATCAGCTTAAATGCCGCCGCAAAAGAAGCTCATGTCCACTACAGGTCCATTAAACATTGGGTGACGCTTTATGAAAATGAAGGACCGGAAGGGTTAAGGAATAAGAAAAAATTGCGTCGTTATCCCAGAGAGTTGAAATTACAAGCGACTGAGGATTATCTAGACGGACAGGGAAGCCTTGAATCGATCACAAAAAAATATGGCATAAGAAGCCCACAGTCGCTTCGGGAGTGGGTAAAGACGTATAATACTTATGGTGGTGTGCGGTCCGTCAATAGGACACGAAAAAAATAAACGCATTAAACCTAAAAATTGACGCAAAAGAAAGGCTGATTTGAACGATAAATGGGTCTTTCTTCT
>JAKDZT010000162.1 GCA_030462125.1 Tetragenococcus sp. | reverse complement strand
TTCTAGCATATTTGCGTAATAAAGATGTTACTCGTTACCGCGAATTGATCCAAGCCTTAGGATTACGCCGTTAATCAAGTCAAAAAGAAAAGTGGGGTTCTTATGGATCTCACTTTTTTGCTGTGAATCACTGCGATTTAGCGACCAACGGGAGCTAAGAGAGGATGATGAACAGTACTAGGCGAGAGGAACGAGCGTAGTTCCCCAAACCGAATCACTACGATTTAGCGACCAAAGGGAGCTAAGAGAAGATCCTTCAAGAGCTTAGCGGCTATGCCGCTTAGCACTTGATGAGATCGAAGCGCGAGCGAAGAGATGAACAGTACTAGGCGAGAGGAACGAGCGTAGTTCCGCAACCCATTGCTTTCGAATCAAAGGTAAAGCATTAAGGTATTAAAATGGTCTTTACTGTAAAAATAATAATAAATTTGAAAAAAGCTGTGAGTGTCGGCTTGATCTAACTACTAACCAAATAAAAGCACTGAATATTTTCAATGTTTTTATTTGTTTAGTAGCAAGCCCTACACACAGTGGAAAAGGAGAAGTTATGACAAAACAAGTTTTTGAAACAACTTGGGGAGGACGTCCTCTACAAGTGGAAGTTGGACAACTGGCCAAACAAGCAAATGGTGCTGTATTAGTACGATATGGTGAAACAGTAGTATTAAGTGCAGTTGTGGCTTCAAAAGAAGCTAAGGGAACGGACTTTTTCCCACTGACTATCAATTATGAAGAAAAAATGTACGCTGTAGGAAAGATTCCGGGAGGCTTTATAAAAAGAGAAGGCCGTCCTAGTACCGATGCAACTTTAACTGCGCGGTTAATTGATCGCCCTATTCGCCCAATGTTTGCAGAAGGCTTCCGTAATGAAGTACAAGTAACAAACACAGTTATGAGTGTGGAACAAGATTGTTCGCCAGCCATGGCAGCTATGCTAGGTTCTTCTTTAGCTTTGTCAATTTCTGACATCCCATTTGAAGGTCCTATTGCGGGTGTAGAAGTTGGACGTGTGAATGGTGAATACATTTTAAACCCGACAGTAGAACAACATGAAAGTTCAGATATTGATTTAACCGTTGCTGGTACTAGTGAAGCAATCAATATGGTCGAATCAGGTGCTCAAGAAGTGACTGAAGCAGATATGCTTGGCGCTTTGATGTTCGGGCAAGAGGCTATTCAAGAATTGGTAGCTTTTGAAGAAGAAGTAGCCGCAAGTTGCGGTAAAGAAAAAATGGATATTTCTTTATTACAAGTAGATGAAGATTTACAAAAAGCTATTTATAATAATTACTATGAAACCATGAAAACGGCAGTTTTAACAGAAGAAAAATTAGCGCGTGAAGATGAAATTGAAAATGTAAAAACAATTGTTAAAGAAGCTTATGAAGAGCAAATCACAGCACTAGAAGAAGAAGCTAGTGATCATCTGGCTCAAGAAGTAAATCAAATTGCTGAAGATTTAGAAAAAGATGTCGTTCGTGAACTCATAACCATTGACAAAATACGTCCTGATGGTAGAAAAGTTGATGAAATTCGTTCACTTTCTTCTGAAGTTGGTTTATTACCACGAGCTCATGGTTCAGGACTGTTTACTCGTGGACAAACGCAAGCTTTATCAGCTTGTACATTAGCGCCTTTAGGTGAACATCAAGTAATCGATGGTTTAGGTGTAGAAGAATCTAAACGTTTCATCCACCACTATAATTTCCCTAAATACAGCGTAGGTTCAACGGGCCGCGCAGGTTCTCCAGGTCGCCGAGAAATTGGTCACGGTGCATTAGGTGAACGAGCATTGTCGCAAATTATCCCAAGTGAAGCAGAATTTCCTTATACTATTCGTTTAGTTGCAGAAGTTCTAGAATCTAATGGTTCTTCTTCACAAGCAAGTATTTGTGCTGGAACTTTAGCATTAATGGATGCAGGTGTTCCTATTAAAGCACCTGTTGCTGGTATTGCGATGGGACTTGTATCAGATGGTGAAAATTATACGATTTTGACTGATATTCAAGGTATGGAAGACCACTTAGGAGATATGGACTTTAAAGTTGCCGGAACGAAAGATGGTATCACTGCTTTACAAATGGATATCAAAATTCAAGGAATCACTGAACAAATCCTACGTGAAGCTTTAGCTCAAGCTAAACAAGCGCGAATGGAAATTTTACAACAATTAACATCAACGATTGCTCAACCAAAAGAAGAATTAAGCCCTTATGCGCCGAAAATCGAAATGATGTCTATTGACCCTGAAAAGATCAAAGATGTTATTGGTAAAGGCGGCGACGTGATTAACGGTATTATAGATGAAACCGGCGTTAAAATTGACATTGATCAAGAGGGAAATGTGTCCATTGCTTCTTCAGACGCTGAAATGATTAAAAAAGCAAGTGGAATTATTAAAGACTTGACCAAAGAAATCAAGCCAGGAGAAGTTTATTTAGGAAAAGTTGTTCGAATTGAAAAATTTGGTGCTTTTGTTAATATTGCTAAAGGAAAAGATGGCTTAGTTCATATTTCGCAAATTGCAAAGGAACGTATCAATAAAGTAGAAGATGTTCTTCATGTAGGCGACGAAGTACTTGTCAAAGTAACTGAAATAGACAAACAAGGGCGCATTAATCTTTCAAGAAAAGCAATGCTAAAAGATGATGAGAAGACTGATGATAAAAAAGATAGTAAAAGTACTAAAGAATAATTGAAACTTAAAAAATACCTTATAAGCGATTTTTGTTTGCTTATAAGGTATTTTTTAAAGATAATAATAGAGATAGGGGGAATGGTAAATGCGGTCAAATTGGCAAAATAAAATTATTCAGTTCATGCGAGGAAGATACGGTGTATTTGATCCGTTAAATAAGAGGTTACTTATTTTAACAGCGGTGTTAATCATTTTTAATGTGTTTATTACGATTCCATTCGTGAATTTACTTCCATTACTGCTATTGGTTATTGTTTATTACCGTTTCTTCTCCAAACGTATTTATGTTCGTTCAAATGAAAATCAGAGATACTTACGTTGGGAAAATAAAATAAAAAACTTCTTTCGTCTAAGAAAAGAAGCTTTTCAAAATCGTAAAACATATACTTATTTTCATTGTCCAGAATGTAAGAAAGCACTGCGGGCGCCTAAAGGCAGAGGTAAGATCAAGATAACTTGTTCCCAATGTCGTCATCAGTTTACTAAAAAAGTATAAGTTATGCTTTAAATAATTACAAAAAGCTGAGATAGCTTAATATTCATTAAATGATGTTAAGTTGTCTCAGCTTTTTTACTATCGTTGTACTTCACGCCACATTAGCTTTTTCCCTGTTTTAGGATCTTTTTGTCCTGTTAGTTCGAAATTAAACGACTCATAAAAAGGAATTGCTTGTTCATTTTTTTGATGGACACGAATATAGATATGATTCACTTTAAAGCGATCTTCTAAATAAGTTAATACCGCTTGGAAAAGGGCATGTCCGTAACCTTTCTTTTGCTGGTTATGGTCAATCATAAAACGATCAAATAAAATCGTCCGATTTTGTTTATCTTCTGCTCCGATCATAGCAAAACCGACAATTTGGTTGTCTACACACAGTGCAATCGGTGTCCAGTCATAGGATGAATCATAAGCAGCTTCTAATAGGGATTCAGCATTATCTTCGATCAATTCTTCTTGTTCAGGTGCAACGGATAATTGGATGATTTTATGCCAATTTTTTTGCGTGACTGGTTCCAAATGATATCTCATTGAAATCGCCTCCTTTTATATAAAGTATAACAAAATAAAAAAATTTTTCTAAGGATTTAACTCAAAACAAAAAATAGTTTTGCAAAATCAAAAATTAATTAGGATTAGTATTTGAACTTTATTCACAATTGGTCTACAATGAATGAGAATGCAAAAGAGTTTGGAGGGAAATTAATGTCCGTTTTAGAGATAAAAGATTTACATGTATCCATTGAAGATAAAGAAATTTTAAAAGGGGTTGATCTTAGGCTTAATACAGGCGAAGTTCATGCGATTATGGGGCCTAACGGGACTGGGAAATCTACACTATCAGCTGCCATCATGGGCAGCCCTAATTATGAAGTTACCCAAGGAGAAATCCTATATGACGGTCAAAACGTTTTAGAAATGGAAGTAGATGAGCGTGCGCGTTTAGGCTTATTTTTAGCCATGCAGTATCCTAGTGAAATTCCTGGTATCACGAATGCCGAATTTATGAGAGCTTCAATTAATGCCAAACGCGCAGAAGAAGATCAGATCCCAGTTATGCAATTTATAAAAAAATTGGATAAGACGATGAAATTATTGAATATGCCTGAAGAAATGGCTGAACGTTATTTGAATGAAGGTTTTTCTGGCGGGGAGAAAAAACGTAATGAGATTTTACAACTTTTGATGTTAGAACCAACTTTTGCGGTTCTAGATGAAATCGATTCCGGGCTTGACATTGATGCGTTAAAAGTGGTTGCTAAAGGTGTAAATGCTATGCGAGGAGAAAACTTTG